>DASUSJ010000227.1:0-4130 GCA_036375155.1 Pyrinomonadaceae bacterium | reverse complement strand
GCTGCCCGAGCGAGTATGCCGCCTCGCAGATCTCATTAACACGAGTATGAATTCGCTCGCATTTCGCCTGGCCCTTCGCGTCCAGCTTTTTCTTGCAGCTTATTTTCTCCAGCGTTCCGAGGGGGGCGATGCCTGTCACCTTGAACACTGAAAACGGAATGTTGGCATCGTCCTTCGCCCGTTCGATCGTCCGGATGATCTCGTTCTTCGTATTGTCGAAGTCCTGTTCCGTCGACCGCCCCTCGATGGCGTAGTCCAGTATCGCCCCAATTCGCGCTCGACCGAGGCTCTCGATAACGGGCTCGCATTCCTCTATCGTCTCCCCTCCGCAGAACTGCTCGAAGATCGTACTTTTGATCAATCCCTGGACCGGCAAACCGATCGAAAGCGCAAACTTTGCCGCCTTAGTTCCTACACTGTTCAGGAACGGCGAGTTTAGCATTTTGAATAGACGATATTTTTCTCTGAGCTCGTCGTCCGATTTATCGGCGAAGGCAGTAGCTGTGTCCTGGAAATCCAGTTTGAACTCGCTCATAGCGACGCAAAGTGAAAGACTAGCGAATAGCCTGAAAATCCGCAAATTGTAAGAGTGACGATTTTGCCCTATGATTTTGGTTTTCGCGAGACGCGACTTTTATATCTATGAGCAAAGCTTTACCGAAACGAAGCGAGAATTATTCCGAGTGGTATAACGAGATCGTTAAACGTGCCGACCTTGCCGAGAACTCTGCCGTGAGGGGATGTATGGTGATCAAGCCGTACGGATTCGCCATCTGGGAAAAGATGCAGCGTGCGCTCGACGACATGTTCAAGGCGACGGGCCACGTGAACGCCTACTTCCCGCTCTTCGTGCCGAAATCGTTTCTCGAAAAAGAGGAGGAGCACGCCGAGGGCTTTGCAAAGGAATGTGCGGTCGTCACTCATTACCGGCTGAAGGCTTCTCCCGATGGCAAAGGTCTCGTCGTGGATCCGAACGCAAAACTCGAAGAGGAATTGATCATCCGGCCGACGTCAGAAACAGTGATCTGGAACACTTATAAGAATTGGATCCAGTCCTGGCGTGATCTGCCGCTGCTTATCAACCAGTGGTGCAACATCGTTCGCTGGGAAATGAGGACGCGCCTGTTTTTACGGACGACCGAATTTCTTTGGCAGGAAGGTCACACGGCCCATGCGACCGAACAGGAAGCGGTCGAAGAGACCGAGCGAATGCTGGGAGTTTACGCGACGTTCGCCGAAGAGTGGATAGCCCTCCCGGTGATAAAGGGACTCAAGTCGCCGAATGAGCGTTTCGCCGGCGCGGTGGAAACTTACTGTATTGAAGCACTGATGCAGGATGGAAAAGCGCTCCAGGCAGGTACCTCGCACTATCTTGGTCAGAATTTTGCGAGATCCTTCGACGTCCAGTTCGTTAACAAGGAGAACCAGCTTGAATATGCATGGGCGACATCGTGGGGCGTGTCGACACGTCTCATGGGCGCATTGGTAATGGCGCACTCGGACGACAACGGGCTCGTGTTACCGCCTAAGCTTGCACCAATCCAGGCTGTCATCGTGCCGATCTACAAATCACCGGAAGATTTGGCGAAGATCAGTGAAAAGGTAAACCCCTTGTTCGAGGAGTTGAAGGCCGCCGGGATCTCGGTGAAGTATGACGACGACGATAAGCAGCGTTCAGGCTGGAAGTTTGCGGAGTACGAGCTTCGCGGTGTGCCCGTGCGTCTAGGCATTGGAATGCGAGACTTGGAAAGCGGAACTGTTGAAGTTGCTCGACGCGACAATCTGACGAAGGAATCGCGTCCTCTCGAGGGGATCGTCGAACATATCAAAACTCTACTCGACGAGATCCAGGAGAACATCTATCAGCGCGCGCTGAAGTTTCGCGAAGAAAATACTTTCAGAGTCGACACGTGGGAGGGGTTTAAGGAACAGATCGAGCGGGGTGGATTTATATCCGCTCATTGGGACGGCACCGCGGAAACTGAAGAGAAGATCAAGGATGAAACCAAAGCCACGATCCGATGTATTCCGCTTGACGCTGCCGAAGAGGCAGGCAAGTGCGTTTATACTGGTGCTCCGTCCCGCAAACGGGTGGTCTTCGCACGGGCGTATTAGCCGTCTTTAGGACCGGGTTCCGCAGTCACTCATACGAACGGTTCATCGGCGGCAACCCCACGGCCTTTCGCCAGATCGAAAGCGGTCCTACATGAAAGGCCGTGTGCCCGACGAGAACCTGCGTTAGAGCGTGTCGGACCGTCGGGAAGACATCGAGGTAGGCCCTATCGGGAAACGGCTCCTCGAGCCGAGCGTCATCCAGCTTTTCTACGGCGTCGACAACCACCGCCTGAATCTCACGCAGCGTCGATATCGCCTCTTCTCTGGTACCGTAAATGCCCGCCTCAGCGACCGGGGCGCTTCCGGGACCAAACAGGCTGTGAAATCCCTCCGGCAGCAATTGTGAAGCCCCGATCACACTTCCGATCATCTGCAGCACAAATGTCAGATGTCCGACCGTCCAAAGCGGATGATTGACAATGCCAGCCGGCTGAGCGGCCAACTCTGCATCGCTAACGTCGCCGAGTTGCTCGACGAGAAAGTCGATAGAGCAGTTAAGGCTATGAACGACCGGTTTCATATCTGTGGTTCGATCCGCGATCAAGTCCAAAGCTTTAAATCCAAAATCAACCTGCTACCACTCTGCGGTTTGCATCCACGCCTCTGTTCCACCGACGATCATCTGTGCTCCGTGATCTTTGCTGCGGGCGTCAAAAGAGTATCGACGGCAAAAACGCGCCTTTCGGTTCCTGATACACGCCGCGGCTCATCAGCGTAAGCGGCTGGACCACGCGCAGACCATGCTGGAGACACCAGCGAAGCAGCTCGCTGTTTCGTGTCGGCAACAGAAATCCCGGTCCGGCGAATTCTTCTGCCGCACCGATCAGAGCTCGTAGGTCATTGTTTGACTCACCCACGGTGTGCCCGAAGAAACCGATCCCAGTCGTATAGCCGGAGATGCGACCGGCGTGTTCGACGACCTTTACCGTCCCCTGTTCGATCGCGGCCGCGACTTCGTTGTGACGCGTGTGTCCGTGAACGCGAAGCGCGAGATCGTCGATTCCTGTCACGTCGTCCGTCGTGGCATTGCGAACGCTATGACCATCGACCTTCACTCCGGTAGGTTTACCCTGAATATTCGAGAGCGGTTCGACCGTGTCGAAGCCGATCTTTGTGTAAAGCGAAAGCGAGCGATTGTGGTATGCGGCCTGCACCAAACGGACAGAAACGGTGCCCTTATCGTCGGCGTGACGGAGGACGTCACTCATTAGCGCACGCCCGATCTTTGAATTCTGGACATCCGGATCAACGGTGATTGGCCCAACACCCGAGACGCTGTCGCTTTCCCACAAAAAGTTGCTTCCAGCGATCACGCCGTTCTCTTCAGCGACAACGGAATAGATGTCGGGACGCGAGATCATCATCGACATCAGACCTGCCGCGATCTCGGGTGATGGAAAGTCCCTCGGGAAATTATGCGCGTCGGCGATAGACGCGAATGCCTCGTAACAGATCCGGCCGAGTTCCGTGGCGTCCTCGGCGACGGCCGGTCTGAGTTTCACTCCTGTCGCTGCTTTTTGCGTCTGCATATTCGTTGCCTCCAAAGAGGAACGCGAGAAAAATGTGCGATCTGTCTCACTGCTAAAAACAAAAAGGGCCCTTTCCTTTCGGAAAGAGCCTCTCCCCCTTGTTCGTTTGTGGGAGTTTCGTCAACTCGTGCTTAGTACTGCTGGATATTCAGAATCGAACCGAGGATCGAACCGAGGATGTTAGCTACGCCGTTGTTGTACGTACCATACTGGTACCGGCTGTTGTAACCGTCCTGATAACCACGTTCGAAGCCCTGACGGAAGTAGTACTGGTACATGCTTCGATCAACATAGGTCCGGTAACCATAGGTTCCCGTACGATACATGGTCGACCCACCCCAGTTCATACCGATCCGGCGATTGCGATCATTCCGGCCGGCCGCGAATCCCTGACGATAACCCTGGTTGACCGCCTGACGGAGAAGCTCCGCTCCGCGATGGTCAGTGTTGTACCACGTTCCGTTTCGGTTGACGCGGTACCGATTA
>DASUSJ010000226.1:0-13514 GCA_036375155.1 Pyrinomonadaceae bacterium | reverse complement strand
CGGTGAGTTTCGCATATCGTTGATCGCCCAAGGTGGAGACGCTTTCCACGTATCGGTCAGTGAGGAACGGTCCAGCCTGGAGATCGGCGGCCTGGCGGTCCGTTCTTTTCCATTACCGGCAAACCTCGACTTAACCCAGTATCATCAAGTTAGAATCATGAAATTAGGAGGCCATGCGATTTGTTATTTCGATGACGCTCATATGGGCGATTTTACGGTTACCGAAGGTCCTGTGCGTGCCTCGATTGCGGGCGGCGGCTCCCTTATCGCGATCGAAATGATCCGTCTGACCGCCGTCGGAAATAACATCGTGGATTCGCATATTTGAAAATTCCTCTCGCCGCCATTAACATTCTGTTGTCACGAACTGCCTCGCTCTTTCCCGGCAGCTTAAATTAAACGGAAAAATTTTGAGAACGCAGCAGATACTCACCAGCCGGGCCGAGGATTTTCTTTGGGCAGCCGGCATCGAAAATACTTTTGTACCGCAGGTGCGTAACGGACATCGTGCGCTCGACGAATACGAGCTTATGGGGCATTACCAACACTGGCGGGAGGATCTGTCTCTTTGCAGTGAGCTGGGCCTCAAGGCATTGCGGTGGGGCGTTCCCTGGTACAGGGTAGAACCGGAACCTGGAAGGTTCGACTGGAGCTGGACAGACGAGGTGATCCCATTTCTGGTGGAAGAGCAAAAAGTGTTGCCGGTGATCGACCTGATGCACTACGGCTGCCCGTTCTGGATGGAACGCGAGTTCGTTAACAAGAATTATCCCGAGCTCGTCGCGCGTTACGCTGCCGCCTTCGCGGAACGATATAAGGGCCTCATCTCGTGGTATACGCCCCTCAACGAGCCGATAATTAATGCGCTGATGTGCGGAATGCGTGGATTATGGCCGCCGTATCTTAAAGGCGATAAGGGTTACATCCGGATAATGATGCAGTTGGCGCGCGGGATCATCCGCACCGTGAAGGTTCTTAAAGAGATCGTTCCCGATTCGGTGATGGTGCATGTCGAGGCGACGGGTCTTACGCGAACGGTGCGGGCCGACCTCGCCGCTCTTGCCCGCGAGGAACAGTTTCGCGGCTATCTCTGCTACGACCTCATATCGGGCCGGCTGACACATGACCACCTGCTCTTTTCCTGGCTCGTGCGAAATGGCGCGTCTCCGGACGCGCTGGACGAGATAGGACGCAATCCGATCGACATCGACATCCTGGGTCTGAATTTTTATCCGCAATGGTCGACGAAGCTCTTGCACATAGATAAGCGGGGACGCCTAACTTTTAGCGAAACAGAGCCGGAGGGTGACGGGTTTAAGGAATTGATAACGCACTATCACGAACGCTACCAGGTTCCCATTATGATCACGGAGACGAGCGCCGTGGGAAGTGATGAAATACGTCAGCGGTGGCTGGAGTCCTCGGTGTCGATGATCCGGGATCTTCGGCGCGAATCTATTCCGGTCATCGGTTACACCTGGTTCCCTCTCTACACGATGATCGACTGGCGATATCGCTTTTCAACCGATCCGCTCGAAAGCTTTTATCTCGAACTTGGTCTGTACAGGTTCAACCATGGATCGGGTGGAAAACGCTGGATCGAGACGCCACTGGTGAATCAAATAAAGAGCTACATTACGGACCCGTTCAGCTCGGTGGGGGATCTGTCGTTTCAAAAGGTCACCTCCGATGCACCGTCGGCGGCCTTGAACAGGTAAAAGTCTGGCTCGAATCCGAATCGCGCTGCATACTTTTCCGTAGCGGTCGATCTCAGATCATCGATCGCGCTTTTTCCGACGAGGTTTACGGTACAGCCGCCGAAGCCGCCCCCAGTCATCCTGGCGCCAAACACACCATCTATCGAGCCCGCCGTGTCAACGAGAAAATCAAGTTCCGCGCAACTGACTTCGTAATCGTCCCGGAGCGAACGATGCGACTCCCACATGAGAGTTCCGGCGGTCGCGAAATCGCCGCTGCGAAATGCTTTCGCAGCGTCCAGGGTCCGGCAGTTCTCCGAGACGACGTGACGACATCTTTGACGTATGGGATCCGGAAGCAGAGCGTCATGCTCGATGAGATCCTCCGGCGTGACGTCTCGCAGCGAGTTAATGTTTCGCAGCTTTCTTTTCAGAATCGCGACCCCTTCTTCGCATTCTCTGCGGCGGGTGTTGTATTCACCGGATGCGAGGTTGTGCTTGACCTTCGTATCTATCACTGCGACACCGACGTCATTCTTCTCTACAGAAATGTATTCAATATCGAGCGACCGGCAATCCAGGAGCATCGCTTTTCCCTCTTTTGCAAAAACGGACGTGAACTGATCCATGATGCCTGAACGAGTTCCGACAAATTCATGCTCCGCCTGCTGCGCGGCGAATGCAAGTTTCTTTCGGTCAAACTCAAGCCCGCTCAAATGCAGGACAGCAGATCCGACGGCGACCTCGATCGCAGCCGACGATGAGAGACCAGCTCCGATCGGAACGGTCGATGTGATAATCAGGTCGGCTCCTCGAAGCTGATGGTTAAATCTCGTCGAAACACACCGGGCCGTGCCTTCAACATAGTCGAGCCAACTACCCCGTTGTTTCTCAGGATCGGCACTCAGGTCGATTCTTCCTGTCTCGTCCAGATCACGGGCGTAGACATTGAGGAACCTATCGTCGCGTGCCGCGGCCGCGACCAGCGTCCGGCGATCGATCGCAAAAGGCAGCACGAACCCGTCGTTGTAATCGGTATGCTCGCCTATTAGATTCACGCGACCGGGCGCCTGAAAGAGCCGTGGCTTCGACGAAAAACGCTTTTCGAATTCGCTTGCTAATTGACCTATTTCTTTTTCCATTCCACCGGCTCTATCAGGGCCTTCAACTCACCTGCCTTCGTTTCGGGAAGCGTATCGTTTATAAACATTCCCGCTCCCGCTTCGCTACCGGCCAGGTATTTCAATTTCTCAGCCGTTCGCATCGGCGGATAAAACTCGATGTGAAAATGATAGTGATCGTAATGGCTGCCATCCGTCGGGCGCTGGTGGATCGACATGATATATGGGAAGGGACGATTGAACAGTCGATCGAACGCGGCAAGCAGCTGTTTCAGGATCGCCGCGAGATCACGTTCTTCCTGCGGCACAAAATCCGTGAACGCCTGGATGTGACGTCTGGGCGAAATGTGAACTTCAAAAGGATAACGCGCAAAGAAAGGAATGTAGGCTGCAAAAGATTCATTTGCGGCAACTATTCGCTTTTCGAATGACGTTTCCTTATCGAGGATGTCGCAGAGCAGACACCGGCCTGTCTCATCTTGGTGGTCGGAGCTTTGTTGTAGCTCCTTCGCGACCACCGGAGGAACGAACGGATAAGCGTAGATCTGCCCGTGCGGGTGGTGAAGCGTCACTCCTACAGCCTCGCCCTTGTTCTCAAAAATAAAGACGTACTTTACAAAACTGTGCTTTTCGAGCTCCTGGAAGCGATGACGCCACACGCGTACGAGCTTATAGATCTGCTCAACCGGCTCCGCAGCCAGCGATGTGGTGTGATCAGGGGAGTAAAGGATCACCTCGCAGACCCCGATCGAAGGCTCGACGTTGTATATGCCGTCCGCCTGGATCGCCGGCACCTCGGGTTCCCGTTTCAGACTTGGGAAACGGTTTTCGAAAGCTACGATGTCGTAATCGGGTTCGGGAACCTCGGTCGGAAAGCTGCCGGGTTTGGTTGGACAGAGCGGACAAAAGTCTGCCGGCGGCAGAAAGGTACGATCCTGGCGATGTGTCGCTGTCGCAAGCCATTCGCCAAGCAGCGGATTGTAACGGAGTTCAGACATTATCCGCCTTATTTTCCCCTTTCTGGTCCTCCGCCTGTGGCTCTTCAAAAGTGTAAAAGATCATATAGCGCCCGTCCGCAAGCGTGATCTCTCGATGATCCATCGTCCCAGGTTCCTCGACTCGTTCGTCCTCACTCATAGTCTTACGAATCCCTCGTCGCCACGCTGCTCTTCTTCCGTGCCCGCATCCAGTTCCAGGCGGATTCGACGATCAGCCTCAAATCCTGAAATTCCGGCTCCCATCCGAGTTCAGATCTGATTCGTTCTGAGCTCGCGACGAGTACAGCCGGATCTCCTGCGCGCCTCTCCGCGGTCCTCGTCGGTATTTCCAAACCCGTGACCGCGGCCGCCGTGTCGATGACCTCCTTGACGGTGTATCCATCGCCGCCGCAACCCAGATTAAAAATATCGCTTCGATCGTCCAGTATCCCGAGGGCCTGAACGTGTGCGCGGGCGAGATCTATGACATGGATGTAATCGCGTACACATGTGCCATCACGAGTCGGGTAATCATCGCCGAAGATACTAACGACATCGCGATCCCCAGCCGCAGTCTGGAGAACAAGAGGGATCAAATGCGTCTCAGGATCGTGTATCTCGCCGCACTTCTCGCTTGCACCGGCGGCGTTAAAGTAACGCAGACTCACGTAATGAAGTCCGTACGCCCGCTCATATGCCTTGAGCGCGTGTTCGAACGCCAGCTTCGTATCACCGTATGGATTAGTAGGCATCGTTCGATCGCCTTCTTCGATGGGCTGCTTCTCTGGTTCGCCATAAACGGCCGCGGTAGACGAAAATACGATCTTCGACACGCTACAGGAACGCATCGCATCCAGCAGTGAGAGACCGGCGACGACGTTATTTTGGTAATACTTCGCCGGATCCGTTACCGATTCACCGACAAGCGAATGTGCCGCCATATGGATCACCGCTTCGATCGCGTACTCACGGATCGTATTCTCGAGTGTCCGGCTATCCAGGAGATCCCCTTCGATAAAGACGGCGTCCTTGTCCACCATTTCCTGATGGCCTTTGACAAGATTGTCGTAGACAACAGTTTCATGCCCAGCACGCAACGTCTCCTCGACGACAACGCTTCCGATATACCCGGCGCCCCCTGTTACTAGAATTTTCATCCGTTTTGATCCAGCTGCGTTTTTTGAAAAACTCGACTCAGGTGGCAATAATTAAGTATGCCATTTGCGAGCTTTTTAATGGGAGGCTTTGAATGTTCGACGCACCGCGACAATCGGGGCAGGCGTCTCGACCTGATCGCGTCCACCCGTCACGACGAGTTTGCCGAAGCCGACTATTCACGTCTTCTCGATCACAATATTAAGACTTGTCGTGATGGAGTGCGGTGGCATTTGATCGAGCCCGAACCTTTCCGATACGACTTTTCCAGTCTTGAAAAACAGATCCGGGCCGCTCAAAAAACCGGAATTGAGATCGTCTGGGATTACTTTCACTACGGCTATCCCAACGACCTCGATATTTTCACTGACCATTTCATCGAGCGCTTCGCAAGTTTTTCGCGTGTTGTGACCCAATACCTGAGAGGGGAGCTCGGCCGCTCGCTCTTTGTTTGTCCGGTCAACGAGATCTCGTTCTTTTCCTGGGTCGCTGGACATGTCGGAGTCTTCTATCCGTGTGCAAAACGTCGTGGAGGTGTTTTGAAGCGTCAGCTTGTTAGGTCCGCCCTCGCCAGCATCAACGCCATTCGATCAGTAGCTCCAAACGCGAAGATGATGTTCACCGATCCCGCGATCCACGTTGTGTCCCGCAGCAAGTCCGCCGCTACACGTCGTGCGGCTGAGAACTATCGCCTGTCACAATACGAAGCCTTCGATATGCTCATGGGACGGAAGCAACCTGATCTCGGCGGAACACCGGACGCCGTAGACATCATCGGGCTGAATTATTACTTTCATAATCAGTGGCATTTTCCCAACCGGCGCAAGATACACCGCGATCACGAAATATACCGACCCTTGTCCGATATTCTGCGCGAATTTTACTTCCGATACCACAAACCCATGGTTATCGCTGAGACCGGTATCGAGGACGACGAACGACCCGACTGGTTCAGGTACGTGTGCGAACAAACTACGCTTGCTCGGTCGGCCGGGATCGATGTGAACGGGGTTTGTCTGTACCCCATCGTCAATCACCCCGGCTGGGCAGACGATCGCCATTGTTACAACGGCCTCTGGGATTATGCTGACGACAGCGGCGGGCGTGAGATCTACGAGCCGCTCGCCGCCGAAATCGCCTACCAGCACAACCTTCTATCTAAATCGGCTGCGGGTTGATTTTCAAAGATCAATCCTGCCTACGAGATCGTTTCTAGATTCGCAACGCCGTTCGACTTCCCGTTCGCGTTCCCGTTCGTGTAGATCATCGCCGGAGCCGGTTTCTGCAGGGTCAACGCCTCCTTGCGTTTCTTGCCTTCGATCTTGCCGAAAACGGTCAGCGCCTGAGCGACGATCTGGTCCATGTTGTAGTACTTGTACGTCGCGAGTCGACCGACGAAATGAACATCGGATCTTGCTTTCGCCAAGGCCTCGTACTTCTTATACAACTCCGCGTTCTCGGCCCGCGGGATCGGGTAATACGGATCTCCCTCGGCCTGCGGATACTCGTAAACGATCCCCGTTTTCTTATGATTCTGGCCGGTAAGGTATTTGAACTCCGTAACTCTCGTATACGGCTGCCCGTTTGGATAATTGATCACCGGAGCTTCCTGGAAGAACTCGGTATCGTGAGTTTCGTGTCTGAACTCAAGTGAGCGATACGGCAACTTTCCGTAACGATAATCGAAGAACGAATCGACCGGCCCGGTATAGATCATTTCGCGAAACGCGATCTCTTTTTGGATCTCACGGTAATCGCAATTCAACATGATCTTTATCCGCGGGCTGTCGAGCATCCTCTCGAACAGTCGCGTATATCCATGCTTCGGCATGGCCTGATATGTATCAGTGAAATATCGGTCGTCGCGGTTGGTTCGCGTCGGCACACGCGCCGTTACTGAGGCGTCAAGCTCCGACGGGTCGAGACCCCACTGTTTTCGCGTGTAACCGCGAAAGAATTTTTCATAAAGCTCGCGGCCTACCGCATTCACAACAACGTCCTCTGATGTTCGCAGTGGTTCGCGTTTTTCGCGCACCTTTTCGAAGAACTCCTTTACTTCGAGCGCATTCAACTTAAGTCCATATAACTTGTTAATGGTGTCAAGATTGATCGGGATCGGCACATGCATTCCGTCCACGTCTGCAAGGACCCGGTGCTGGTAATCGCGCCATTCAGTAAATCTCGATAAGTAGTCAAAAACATCCGCCGAGTTCGTATGAAAAATATGCGGGCCGTATTTATGTACTAAAATTCCGTCGTCGTTATAACAGTCGTACGCATTCCCTGCGATGTGCGGGCGCTTATCGCATATCAAAACACTTTTACCTGATCCGTTTGCCAACCGTTCCGCGAGCACACTGCCCGCGAAACCCGCTCCTACAATTAAATAATCAAACATAATCTTTCCCCCTGCTCTCACGCAGCTTTCCGAAACTCAACTGTCAAATACTTGCTCTCGCTGTCTGCCGCGAATTTTTTTCGATCGCTTCATCGATCAACTCGGACATCCCAGCGTAAGTTTTGTCCCACGACATCGTGTCGAGAAATTCTGCTGCTCTCACGCGTCGCTCACCCGCGTCCTCGTCCAAGGCTTCGCGGATCGCATTAACAAATTCCTCCGCCGTCTCCGCAATTCGAACAAGTCCCGCCTCGCCATACGGACGAACAACATCCCGTATCGGCGTTGACACAACTGGACGCCCGGCGGCTAGATACTCCGGCGTCTTCGTCGGGCTTATAAATCTTGTCGACTCGTTTATCGCGAAGGGCATCATTGCCACGTCCCAGCCAGCAATATAATCCGGCAACTGGTCGTAACTCTTGCCGCCGAGGTAATGAATGTTGTCTCGACTGGGTAGATCTTCTTCCTCGATCTTCACGACCGGACCGATCATCACAAAGTGCCAGTCGGGCCGAAGCTCAGCGATCCGATCCAGAAGCGAGATGTCCGTTCGCTCGTCGATCACCCCAAAGAATCCTATTCTCGGTCGCCCCACGCTTGCCTGATCCGCGGGCTCCTCGGTCGTCATCAACGCTTTTTCAAAATGTTTCACGTCAATGCTAGACGGAAAGCAGTAAACCGATTCGTGCTGTTGTCGCTTTACTTCATACAGGCTCCGTCCGCCCGTGAATACAAGATCTGAAAGACTAAATAATTCTGCCTCCCGAGTCCGCAGCTCCGGCGGTGCATTCTTGAATGCCGAGAGCTCATCCATACAGTCATAAACAACGGCAAGCGGCTTCAAATGCGTGGTCCACGTCAGCATCATCGGCGTGTAATACCAGCACACATAATCGCGTACTTCTTTTTCGACAAGAAGGTCGTCAAGAAGCGTCCTGAGCATTTCGCTCGCGACGTCCATACGAGTTCCGGTCGGCAAATGTGGCACGCATACGGTCACGCCTTCTTTACTCTCATCAACAACGAGTTTCGGGTTTCCATCATGAAAAATGGGCTCCTCGACATAAAAAACGTTGTGCTTTCCGGCGAATCTGGAAAGCAGGTGCTGCGGGCGCTGAAACACAAAATTCCATCGAAGATGAGAAAAACAAATAATGTCGTAATTCTTGGCAAACTCCGACCCTGGGAAAGTAATAACACTCATAATTTCGAGCAAAGCGATCTCCTTGTATTCTTTCTACTAAAGCGAAACGTGTGCCACGTTGTAGGGATATCTAAGTCTAATTCTTTCAACAACGAGAGTCTGTCGTTAGGCATACAGAGGCTATAAGACTGTATGGCATCGGTACGGAAGAAAAATTAGGAAGGGTATTGAGAAGGCGGAACGGGAAATCTAACGAGTGCAAATCCGAAGGAACAATCGTCTTGTGAGGAAATTTCCCGTCCGCTGGGTCACTGGTTTAAGGTTACGCCTTCGTGAGCGGCAACTCGGTATGGATAAATACCGATGCGTGAGATTTCGACGCACCGCCCGGAAACTTGTTTAATGAGCGACCTGGGTCGAAGACGTATCGGCAGAGCATCTGCACGCAAGCTGTTCAAGACCGGATCTGTTTCGAATCACTAAGCGGGCTCGCCCATAATCAATGAGCTTTCGGTCGCGCAGTGTTTGAGCAATACATGTCACGCTCGGCCGATGGACACCCAGAACTCGTGCGACGTGCTCGTGGGTTACTTTAAATCGGTCGCGGCGGCTTCGCTTATGAAGCGTCAGAAGCCAGCTGCAAAATCTCTGCTCGACCGAGTGGAACGTATTGCAGACGACGCGCTGTGACAACTGTTTGATCTGGCCGTTGATGTAATTATGGAGGGCATCCTGCAGTCGGATGTCAGACATCACTTCCCTTTCCAGCACCTCGCGATTGATAACCAGAGCGGTACCGGCAACGCACACCTGAATGCAGTTCGCAGCTCGACAGGAACTGAACGCCGACGTTATGCCGACCGCACCCTCATTTCCCGTAATTCCAACCTCGATCGTTCTTCCGTCTTCAAGGATTTGAAACTCCGACACAACCGCCGTTTCGGGAAAATATATCAAGTCTATTTCGTCGTCCTGCTGGTAAAGATACTGGTCCTTGACCAGTGAAACGCGCTTGATGAACTGCTTGAGACGTAAAAAGTGCTCGCGATCGATCGCCTGTAGGAGAGCGTTAAATCCCGGTCGAAGCGAAATATCCGTCCCGTCAGCTGGGAATCCGCTGCGTGTAACAGTGTTAGCCCGTAAGGCCTGAATGGTGCTATTTGGCACCCTGCCGTTTCCGGCGTTGACGCGACCCGCGGTTCCGTTTATGGTCATTTGTTTTTCCCCTTCAGTTTATTTACTGACCTGCTTTTCTAATATCCATGATCACGATCCCCTCGGCGTGATGATCCCTGTCGTGCTCGTATGCTCTCGTCATGTGGACCTTAGCACGCACAACCTCGCTTTTGATCAAGCAATCGAAGACAAAGGTGTCGACCGGACGGTCGCTTGTGATGAACCGACGGAAATGCCTACGCAAGTCGTCAGTGTTTTCGAACGGCGCAATGTCGCGGAAAAAATCTTGTCCAACCAGATCGTGCGCGGGTTCGCGAAGACCCTCTTCGTTTCTTGCGCGCGAATAGAGAACCGTCCCGTCGCCTGAGAGCTCATAGAGTCCGAATACATTGGTGCTTAAACCGTTGTCTTGCTGCATCTCCCCTGATCCTATTTCGCCAGACACAACCCGGTAAGGCTAGGTTGTGCGTTACTGGCCTAGATAAGTGACCCGATCGGCTTCCCGCGGACCCGAGCGCTCCTTTCCCGTGCCAATGCCAGATTGCCTATCAATTCAGAAGCCTGTTCTACTAAATCTGTTTAGCTATAATGCGTCTGTTCGGCGGGATTAAATATCGGGAAGATAAGAGTTCATTATAGGGAAAAACCCTTATGTTAAATGGGGTTTTTCCGCTAAATGTCGGGCATCCGACATTGGGTGTGACTGTGGTTGAGGATAACCGGATAATGCAGGCGAAATTCATATCGTCCTTGCCTCCGCCGCATAGTTCGCCGATCCGAGTCGCTAGGAGCCGTACCGCGTCGCCGGGGTTTACTCTTCTTCTAGCCAACCCTGGAGGATGGCAAATCGGACGATATCAATCCGCGAACGCATGTTGAGCTTTCGCATGGCATTGCTTTTGTGAGCTTCGACCGTCTTCACGCTTAGTTCGAGACGTGTCGCGATCTCTTTGTTACTGTAGCCCCACGCGATCAGACGCAGGACCTCATTCTCCCGTTCCGAAACTTCCGCCTTGCCCTCTCCCCGCAATGGTCCGGCCGTCCGTCCTGCAAACGCCCCAAGCACCTTATGCGTTAGTTCTGAATCCACATACGACTTCCCGGCTGTCACGGTGCGAATCGCAGTGATCAACTCAGTGGGTGCACTCTGTTTCAAAACGTAGCCGTTCACGCCTGCCCTTATCAGCTGCTGTAGATAGCCGTCGTCAGTATGACGGGTAAGAGTAAGGATCTTCATATTGGGAAACTCCATACGAAGCTTTTCAGTGGCCTTGAGACCGTTCAGCTCCGGCATGGAAATATCCATCACGAGAAGGTCGGGTAACAGCTCTCGTGTTTTCGCGATCGCAGTCTGTCCATCGGCGGCCTCACCGACGACCTGCATGTCAGGCTGTGCGTTGACAAGCATCTTAATGCCTTCGCGCACTGTGTTGTGATCTTCGGCCAACAAAACTCTTGTTCGTTCCTGCATACTACCTCCCGTATATTCCACTCGTCTCCCCAATCGGAACTCGCACGAAAACCGTTGTACCCTTTCCAGGTGAAGATTCAATTTCAATCGTGCCTCCTATAATTGCGGCCCGCTCTCTCATCCCGATCAATCCAAGTCCGCGCGGCGGTTCCGCAGCAGGTTTTACGGCATCGGCGTCGAAGCCAACGCCGTCGTCCTCCACAACCAAAACGATCTCTCGACCTCGATTCTCGAGCACGATATTCACACTCTGAGCACGCGCATGCTTGTAAGTGTTATTCAGCGCCTCCTGCAGTATCCGGTAAAGATGGGTTTCGATTTTTTGGTCGAGCCGTTCTTTGATAAGCCGCGCCGCATGGAACTCTGCAGAAATGCCGTAATGCCGCGACCATTCGCGGGCGTAATTTTCGATAGCCGCGATTAGGCCCAGATCGTCAAGAACCGTGGGGCGAAGCTCCCACACGAGAAAATTAACCTCGGCGTCGACTTTTGCTCCTAACTGTTGCAAGTGTTCGATCGTTTTTTTTAGTTCATCTCTGACCGGCGGATCCTCTTTCAGAGACGCAAGTTTTAGTCGCAGTGCAGTCAATTGCTGCCCAAGTGAGTCGTGCATATCGCGCGCGATCCTTCGGCGCTCGTCTTCCTGAGTAGTGACGATCTTTTCCATCAACGCAAAGCGCTCCTGTTCAATAGTGCGCCGTTCCTGGATCTCCTTTCGCAAAGCCTCGTTCGCTTTTTCCAGCGCCTCGGTTCGTTCCCTGACGACACGTTCCAGTTCGTCCCGGTGCCGCCGCATCATTTCCTCTGACTCTTTTTGAGCGGTCAGGTCGCGGGCGATCTTGGCAAAACCTATTAGCTCGCTTCCTTCGTAAAGCGGCGCCATTATACCGCTCGCGTAAAATCTCCAACCGTCTTTTCGCAAATGCCACCGTTCGTCCGCGGCGCGGCCCAGCGTCCTCGCAGTTTCCATCTCGCGTTCAGCCTCGCCTTTTTCCTGATCCTCCGGTACAAAGAGAATTCGGCCGCTCCTGCCCAGGATCTCACCCTCGCTATACCCAAAGATCGCTTCAGCGCCAGGGTTCCACGTAACAACTTTACCTGTCACGTCCATCGTAAAGATCGCAAAATCCTGGAAGCTCTCGGTCAACAACTCCAGGCGCTCCCGCGAGCTTTTTAACTCATTCTCGACATCCTTCCGTGCGGCTATTTCACCTCTAAGCTGCTCGACGAGCTCGTCCGATCGCTCCTTCGCGACAACAGCGTCTTCCATAAGGTTGACTGCGGCTCGGCGCGCATCAATGAGTTGCTGCATCCGTGAGTGGTCGCTGTCACCGACGCTTGATGCCCCGCTGTCAGAGGTCTTGGAGACCTCTTTTTCAGAATCCTCGTTCATGCCGTCACTTCGTTTGGAACAGTTTTCAGTCTATACCTTCGACGACAAATCCCGAAAGCAAATTTGTTTGGACACGCGCGTATGCAGTTTTCTGTAATTTGTCGTAATGGGTGTTTCCCGCAGTGATGTGATGTTTGTGTGAGGACGCGCGAGAGGGGGCGGTTAATGTTGCCGGATAAATACGGAGTGCTCTCCTCTTTTCAAGTGTCCGACGGGCTCAAAATTTGCTGTGAAAGGAGCGCGATACGGGCTCGCATTGTAACGGTACATTGGAGTGCGAAGTTTTGAGGTGTAATCATGCCGAGGAAAATCCTTGTTGCTGAAGATCAGACGGATATCCGCAAGATGATGAAGATCCTACTTGAGTTGGGCGGTTTCGACGTGATCGAGGCGGCGGACGGCTACGAAGCAGTTGAAAAAGCGGTGGATGAAACTCCCGACCTGATTCTGATGGATATCGCGATGCCGGTGATGGACGGGCTAAATTCTTCGCGGACCATCCTGCTCCACGAGGAGCTCCGGGAGATACCGATAGTCGCGGTCACCGCGTATGGAGAGTTCTACGACAAACGCGCACGCGCCGCAGGTTGCATCGATGTGTTGCAAAAGCCGATTGACTTAAGCCGGTTGAAGCCGATCGTAGAAAGTTATCTGCGCTAATGGAGCGTTGAGTTCAACGATCAACCCCCAGCTGCGACTACCCACGTCACTGCATCCCCGGTTTCCAGCCGATATCGGGCGTGGTACCGATCCATGGTTCTACGGGTAATGCCAGAAGGCCGGCCGTATTCTGCCCTTCCTAGTCACCGTACTATTCTTGAACGGGGTTTGTTTTAATTTCAGCGGTTTCGACCTCTGCTTTCACAGCTTTAACGGGCTTTTCGTAACCCTTGTGCCGCACCAGGGTTATAGACGTGAGTCTTACGCGCCCGCGCTCGCCCGCGGCATGCGACTCGGAATGTTCGTACCCGATCGAATA
>DASUSJ010000225.1:0-12053 GCA_036375155.1 Pyrinomonadaceae bacterium | reverse complement strand
GTCGCGCCGGGCTGAGCAACGGCCGTTCGCGTTTTGGGATCGACATCAACTGCACGCATGAGCGACAGGTCGATCATCAACCCACCCTCCACAGTCGCGCGGCCTGAAACATTGTGACCGCCACCCCGAACCGCCACTTCGAGTGCAGAGTTCCTTGCAAATCGCACCGCCTCGACGATGTCAGATGTGTTCAAGCAACGTGCGATAACGGCGGGACGTTTGTCAATAAGCCCGTTATGGACCTTTCGCTCTTCGTCGTAGCCCACATCTCCCGGCTCCAGTAATTGTCCGGAGAATCGCGGCCTGAGATCATTAACGGCGGTTGAAATATCAGAATGAGACATACGAATCCTCCATCATCCATGAAATCAGACAGTCTTCTTCAATGCAAAGCTCCGGTGAGGCTATTAACTTTTTGCCCGAATATTACTCGATTTACCGTCCGCGTACCAAGCAAAGGAAAATCCGGATATCGAGCGAGGCGTGCTCGCGTATCCGAGCGGCAGGATAAAGCCCCAGCGGAGCTGGGGTCCGCGGCGGCGACAACACCGACCGAGCTCGCGTATGAGCGATGGACCTCAACTCCAGATAAATCGCTCGTCGAATTCAATTTCGTTCACGCGTAGCATTTCGATCGTAAAGTCATCCTGATACTTTCTGTGATCCGGCGTCGATTGCACACTTCCTAACACTTCATCCTTTACCAGTCTGCTATCCTTGATTCATCTGAATTTTCCTGGAGGTAACGACAATGTCCGTCAATTGGATCAAGGACGCCGACGCTGCTCTGGCTCAGGCAAAAGAACAGAACAAACCGCTTCTCATCGATTTCAGCGCGGCTCCTGGCTGAGGCGCATGTGTTCGGCTGGAAGCCGAATCCTACAAAGATCAGGACGTGTCATCATTCATCAACGAGAGCTTCGTCCCGCTGCACGTGCACATCAAGGAGAATCCGAAAAACTTTCACCGGTTCGAGGCGGTCTGGACTCCGACCGTTCTGATAATGGATCCGGACGGTAATGAGCGGACGCGACTCGAAGGTTACCTTTCAAAGGAGGAGTTTCGTGCACACCTCGAAATGGGTCTCGCACGCCTTGCATTCATGCGTAAGGATTGGGCCGATGCCGAACGGAGATATGCGGACGTCGTCAAACGATATCCTGGCTCGAAGTTCGCACCTGAGGCCATTTACTATCGAGGCGTTAGTCGCTATTCGGCGTCCCACGACGGAGCCGAGCTGGCGGACGTTGCAAAAACCTTCACGGAGAAATACCAGGACAGCCTTTGGGCTTTGAGATCGGTGCCCTGGCGACAGCACTGAATTACAAACCGGAGATGGCGATGTGCTCATTATTAAAAGCGGCGATCTTTATTGTGTCGATCTCATCATTGTGTTTTGCGCAGGAGCCCGTACCGGTACTCAAGGCGGGTTGGCAGCGGACGACGATCGCGGCGCCGAAACGTGACGTGTCGCCGACCGTTCCTGCAAAACCGATAATCGCGGAGAACAAATATTTCCAGCGCAAGGCGCGCGAACAGCGAACGGATAATCCGATGGATCCGTACGAAGCGAGCATCGAAGGCCGAAGTGCGGCGATGGAAAAATCCGTGCAGGAGTCGCGGACCCCGCAGCCGGACGACGCGAAGGGCTATTCGTACACGGCCGATGTTCGGAACGACACCGGAAAGACCGTGGCCATCATCTTTTGGGAATACCAGTTCGTTGAGATCGCCAGGCCCGCCAACTCTGTCCGCCGGCAGTTTCTATGTGGTGTGAAATTAAAGCATGGTGACACGCAACAGTTGTCTGCATTCAGTCTGCTCGGCCCCAGCGACGTTATTGACGCGGAAAGCCTCGCGAAAACGACGGACAAGCTTTTTGAAGAAAAGGTGCAGATCAACCGGATCGAATTCTCTGACGGCGCGATCCTGCAGAGACACGGTTGGAAATATTCGGATGTGAAAAAGGCCGTTGAGCGTGCAACGTCGACGCCGTGGGGCGGCGAGACATGTCGTGCCCTTTGAGCCGGTTGAGCCACGACGTGCGCCCAGCGGCAAGAACTTGCGTCGATGTCTTGCCTAAATAAAATTAAGTGAGGCATGGCATCGACACAAAAAACCATCCGCCTCTTAAACCCTCCAGAGGGTTTTGTCTACCTGGAAAACTTCCTTCCCGGGGATGAGGAAAAGGAGCTCGTTCACCATGCCGCAAGGCTGCCTCTAAAGGAATTCGAATTCCACGGCTACTTCGGAAAGCGAAGGACAATGTCGTTCGGATGGCACTACGATTTCGCTGACGCATCGCTAAGCCCTACAGCAACGATACCGGATTTTCTTGAACGCCTGCGTGAGCGTGCCGCGAAGTTCGCCGGCCTCTCACCACATCAGCTCCCGCACGTGCTCGTCACCGAGTACAGTCCGGGCACTCCGATCGGATGGCACCGTGACAAGGCCGTGTTCAAAGATGTGATCGGGATCTCACTGCTTTCCTCGTGTACATTTCGCCTCAGACGGCGAACTGCTACGGGTTGGGAACGGTATTCCTTGACACTCGCTCCCCGCTCCGCCTATCTGCTTCGCGGGCCGGTTCGTACAAACTGGGAACACAGCATCCCGGCGGTAGAGCGACTTCGATATTCGATCACCTTCCGGAGCCTTAGGTCGAACAACTAGTAAAGGGTTCAATTGGCGAATTGCGATTCCCGGTTCGCCATCTGGCTTTGAAACCAATCGACAAATCTCGGAATTCCATCCTCGATCTTTGTTTGCGGATCGTAACCCAACATCTCCCGAGCTTTTGAAATATCTGCAAAAGTTACAGGCACATCACCCGGCTGCATCGGCTGGCAGTCGATGGTTGCTTTCATCCCCAAATTCTCTTCCAGCAACTCGATGAGTCTCGACAGCTCGGTCGTTTCCGATTCGCCGAGGTTGAATACTTCGTGGATAGACCGGTCGTAATCTATCGCCGCACGCACGCCCTGGATGATGTCATCGATATACGTATAATCCCGACGCGTAGTGCCGTCGCCGAAGACCTGTATCGGATGGCCCTGAGTGATATGTTTCGTGAACTTGTGTATCGCAAGATCCGGCCGTTGCCGGGCACCGTAGACGGTGAAGAATCTCAGGCAAACGGTTCGGATCTGGTAGAGATGTGAGTAAGCGTGGCAGAGCAACTCCCCGGCTGCCTTCGTCGCGGCATATGGTGAGATCGGCTGATGGATGCGATCGTCCTCGGAGAACGGCACTTTGCAGTTGACGCCGTACACGCTCGACGACGAACCAAAAACAAACTGCTTCACTTCGTAATCGCGAGCGAGCTCAAGCAGATTCAGCGTGCCGTTCACATTCGTTTCGGCGTAAAGCTTCGGCTCCCGGAGCGACGGGCGAACGCCCGCCCGAGCCGCAAGGTGGACCACGCAGTCAAATGCGCGACGATCGAAAACCTCGCGAAGTTTTGCACATTCGCGGATGTCAACTTCGGCAAACTCAAAGTCAGAGTTTTGTTTCGCGTGACGCAGGTTCTCGCGTTTTATCTCGGGCGAATAGAAGTCGTTCAAGTCGTCGACAACGCTCACATGCCAACCGCCATCGCGTAGCAGTGAGTCAACCAAGTGCGAGCCGATAAACCCGGCCCCGCCAGTTACCAGAATATTTTTACTCACGATTTAAAGATGATTTGATCGCAAAAGCAGATGTTTTCGTATCGACGGCAAATTAGCACGACTGTCACGTTTGTTGCAAAAATGCTAATTCAAAAACCGCTGCCTGGCGTGGTATCTATGTAGTATCTCTTCGAGAAAACCCTCATATGAAAAAGTCGTCAAATCATAATCAGGTCTCAATTTGTACATGAGCGGGAGCGCTATTCGCCACGCCATCCACAAGCGTTGGCGCTCGGTGAGATCCCATCGTCGCCGGAGAAAGCTCTCGACGACCTCGATCTCAGACGCTGTCAAAACAGTTACGTTAGCCGTGAAATCAGTACGCTTTTGCACTCGTCGGAAAGCGGCGTCCGATATAGGATTCGAAAAGGTCTCGGCGAAGGTCGGGGCCTCATCGGTTCGCTCCCGGATCACTACGGTTCCGGCAAAGATGTCGCCGACACGCTGATCGCGACTGGAGAGGAATATAACGATGAGACCGATCGAGTATATCGGCACCAGGAATCCAGGAGCCGCATCGAAGACACGCAGCAGATTGCGCGCGATCGCTTCCCACAAGGTGATCGGGCGTCCGTCGTCACGGATCACGCGCAACTTCAGAAGCCGTTTGCCCGGCGTCTGACCGTCCCACAGCCACTCGAAGAAAATAAAGTACCCGGAGAAAAGCAGAAACAGAATGAAGATCATGATAGCGATCGTCCATTTCGGCATTTCGTTCTGAAGGCCCTCGATCATGCCGAGATCGCTCCCTGCGCCGGCCGCGGTCAAAAAGACATAAACAACCACGGCGATCGAGAAATACTGAATGAAGTGGTCGATGGCCGCGGCGAGGAACCGATTCCCGATAGACGCCAGCGCAAATGCCAGCGGCACGCGTTCGGGCGTTTCGATGACTAGCGTCTCTTCGGTTTCAATGATGGCGTCGGACATTGCGGGTTGTTAGCAGTTATTATTCGGATGCGCTGCCGGAATTGCAAAGCAGTTTTTCCTTGTCATTGCGAGATACTGTTTCTATACTGAATCCGGACGGCGAGGGCCTCCGGTAGAAAAAAATGTTGCAGCCAAAAGTGCACCGAGGACAGATGACCTCCCAGGGCTTCCGATTCGCGATAGTTGTCAGCCGATGGAACGATTTCCTTACATCGAAGCTGCTGGAAGGCGCCCTGGACGCGCTCGAAAGTACCGGGGCTGAGGAATCTGCGATCGAGGTTTTCAAAGTGCCGGGGTCGTTCGAACTGCCTCTGACGTCACTCAAATTGGCGCAGAGCGGCGACTTCGACGCGGTCATCGCAATTGGAGTCGTTATTCGCGGCGAGACGCCCCACTTCGACTACGTGGCAGGGCAGGCCGCTAGTGGTATTGCCCAGGCCGGAATGCAGACCGGCATCCCGGTCGTGTTCGGTGTCGTCACGACGGATACCGTTGAACAGGCGATCAATCGCTCCGGTGTGAAATCGGGGAATAAAGGTTATGAAGCCGCGATGTCGGCCGTTGAAATGGTGAATCTCTATCGTGAGATGTCCGGAAGTCAGGAAGCGAGCAAGGGACAAGATAAAGTTTTTCCTCATGTCGTTTGAAAAAGAAGGAAAGAGTTCGGGAACTCGCCGGAAAGCACGTGAATGTGCTTTGCAGATGCTCTTCGCCGCGGATGTCGTCAAGAACACCGGTCTATTTTCCGTTGACGATTATTGGAAAGAGTTGGGCGATAACGAATTTGACGATAAGACACGCGACTTTGCCAACAACCTCGTCCACGGAACCCTCAAACACAACGAAGCTATCGACGACAAGATCCGCACCCGCGCCGAGCACTGGCGCATAGAGCGGATGGCGGTTGTAGACCGCAACGTGCTGAGGCTGGCGGTTTACGAGTTCCTTTTCGAAGACACACCGCACACCGTCGTCATTAACGAAGCACTTGAGATCGCCCGCCGCTTCTCGACCTTTGAAGCCACACAGTTCATAAACGGCATTCTCGACGCTATAAAGCTCGATCTCGAGAAGGCTACACCCGAAAGAGCTGCGAAAGCGGACGGGAAATCGACCG
Source organism: Pyrinomonadaceae bacterium (assembly GCA_036375155.1). Taxonomy (GTDB): domain Bacteria; phylum Acidobacteriota; class Blastocatellia; order Pyrinomonadales; family Pyrinomonadaceae; genus OLB17. The sequence continues at coordinate 6,338 of DASUSJ010000225.1, read as the reverse complement.
GGTCGTGACGATGCGTTGGCACCTGCTTCTGATTCTGAGCCTGCTATTCCTTCTGCCCGCGTCGGGGCAGGACCTTCCAAAGAAAATTCGCGGATACACTGTTCACCGTGAGCCGGTGGTTGTTACGAGCGGAACCGTATCCGGCGAAGCTGGTGATGCGGCTGTCAGGGTCGGCGACCCCGTGCTCACAGATGTTTCGCTGTCGGGCGTGTCGTTCGAGCTTCCGGGCGAGGTCACTTCCATAGCACAAAGCGGCAAGGTGGACTTTCTGACATTTCACGATTTCCAGGTGAACGGGGTGCCGGTCGAGATCGAAGAGTATGTTTTCCCATTCTCATTTCGAAAGAACGAGGTCGTAACTCTCCCGAGGCCCGCGAAACTCTTTCTGCCAACGGCCGGCATCCTTAAGGCTGCCTGGAAGGAAATGCACGAAACTACGGACGAATGGACCGTTACCGGCCGAGTTTTCGTTTTCGGCAAGTTCCGAAAGTACGGATTTCACCACAAGCGGGTCGTCCCTATTGACGTAAGCTTGCGCATTAAGAATCCGCTCATTCGCTAGCCCCTCGGGAGCAGCCTGATAACCCGTCAATTTCGGTCTCTCTTCCGTATGTTCGTGTATTTGTATGTTTGAATTTGCACCCTGTTCTCTTGGTTTCGTGTGAGGTAGCGGTTCCAGATATTCGACGACCCACCGGAGCCCACCAACTCACATGAAACTACACGAAAAAGACTCAAACGACGGGACTCCGTGCGCCTCCGTGGTGGTGTAGCGTGGGATCGATCTCGAGTCAGGCTAGCCCGGCGCCCGAAACCCCATAGGCTACGTATTTCATTCCGATTAAGCTAAGATAATTTCTTGCACACTTATTGCGAAACGAGGTTGTAATAAACAAGGTGAGCGAGAATACAACGAACATATCAGCCTTTATTGCGGAGAATTTTGGGGCAAATGCCACGTACGTCGAGGCATTGTTGGCACGCTATCAAGCCGATCCGGGCTCGGTCGACGAATCCTGGCAGGCATACTTCGGCGATCTGCTTGGCGGGCAAAAACCCCAGGGGGCGGACGGACAACAAGAAGCTCGGGCGGTAGTTGAAGTACCGCCGGCAAGACCCGCCACGGAGACGAAACCCGCGAAGGCAGAGCCGTCGCCGGTAAATGGCGCGGTTGAAAAGAAGGCGGCACCGGAAACGAAGGTACCGGCTGATTCTGAGGTAAAACCTCTCACGGGTGCGTCAAAGAAGATCGTCGAGAACATGGAACAGAGCCTTACTGTTCCTACCGCGACAAGCTTCCGCACACTTCCGGTAAAACTTCTCGAGGAAAACCGGCGCATCATCAACGAACGGCTTCAGGCAGCCGGACGCGGCAAGGTCTCGTTCACGCATTTGATCGGCTGGGCGATCGTCCGGGCGGCGAAAGATTATCCGGCGATGAACAACGGATTCGGTGTCGTGAACGGAGCGCCGTCAAGGATCGAGAACAGCAGCATCAATCTCGGCATCGCGATCGATATCGAGAAGAAGGATGGCTCGCGTAATTTGCTCGTACCCAACATCAAGGGCTGCGAGAAGATGAACTTCGCGGACTTTTTTGCCGCCTACAACGAGCAGGTGCGCAAGGCTCGTGACGGCAAACTCGAGATCATTGATTTTCAGGGAACGACGATCTCTCTGACGAATCCCGGTACGATCGGTACTGCCGCGTCGAACCCGCGATTGATGTCAGGCCAGAGCGCGATCATAGCTACCGGTGCGATCGAATATCCGGCGGAGTACCAGGCGATGACGGCGGCTGCACTTAGCCAGCTCGGCATCAGCAAAACGATCACGCTTACCAGCACGTATGACCATCGCGTGATCCAGGGTGCCGAAAGCGGCTTGTTCCTGGCGCGTATTCATGAGTTCCTGATCGGCCAGCACAGTTTTTACAACTCGATCTTTTCCGATCTCGAGATAAATATCCCGCCGCTTCGTTGGGCGGAAGATTACAACCCTTCCCTTCTCGGCGGCGACCGCTTTACAGAGCAGGCAGAAAAGCAGGCGAATGTTCTGCAGCTGATAAACGCATATCGCATTCGGGGACACCTGCTGGCCGACATCGATCCGCTCAACATGACATCGCAGGACGCGACCGAACTTGAGCTGGAACATTTCGGGTTGACTATCTGGGACCTCGATCGCGAGTTCATCACCGGCGGACTTCATGGTGAGAAGACAGCAACGCTCCGTCGAATTCTGGAGATCCTGCGTGCGGCCTACACAGGTAAGGTCGGTATCGAATACCGCCACATCCAGAGCAAAGAAGAGAAGGAGTGGATCCGGACTCGTATCCGCGAGCACTTTGTCGATACCCAGCCGCTGGCGACCGAGATAAGAAAAGAGCTCCTGCAGAAGTTGATAGAAGCGGAGCAGTTCGAGCAGTTCCTGCACAAGAAATATCTCGGGCAGAAACGCTTTTCGCTCGAAGGTTGTGAGACCGTGATCCCGATGCTCGATCAGCTCGTCGAAGGGGCGGCGGCTCGCGGGGTCGATGAAATTTATATGGGAATGGCCCACCGTGGCCGCCTCAACGTGCTGTCAAATATCATTGGCACGACCGAGGCGGGAGACATGGCCGAACGCATCTTCACGATCTTCGAAGGTACAGCACACCCGAGTTTCCCCGCCGACGAGGGCGACGTTAAATACCACCAGGGTGCAGTAGGACATCGGACCGCCAAGTCGGGTCAGAAGATCAGGATCCAGCTTTCGTCGAACCCGAGCCATCTGGAATTCGTGAACCCGGTGATCGAGGGTATGGCCCGTGCGCGACAGGACGACTATAGAAACGGCGAAGAGCATACTCGGGAAGAAGCCTATCGGAAAGTTCTGCCGGTGTTGCTGCACGGCGATGCTGCGTTCGCTGGCCAGGGCATTGTCATGGAGACGTTGCAGCTGGCAAACCTGCCGGGGTACCGCACGGGCGGCACGATCCACATCGTCATAAATAACCAGATCGGATTTACAACATCGCCGGAGCTGGGCCGCAGCTCGATCTACTCGACCGATGCGGCGCAGATCACCCAGACGCCGATCTTTCACATAAACGGCGACTCACCCGAGGCGGCCTTCCGGGTCCTGCAGATCGCGCTTGATTACCGTCGCGAGTTTCATAAAGATGTGGTGCTCGACCTTGTCGGCTTCCGGCGGCTGGGCCACAACGAGGGCGACGAGCCGAGCTACACTCAGCCGCTGATGTATGCCCGCGTCAAGGCACATCCCGGTGCCCGGCACTTGTATGCACAGCATCTTATCCGGGAAGGCGTGATTACCGAGCAGGATCTGACGCAGATGACCGACACGGTCGTCGCGAAGTTCGAGGGCATCTTGACCCGGGCAAAACAGATCGCGACCGAGGTCAAGCCGAAGAAGACCACGCTGCCTTCACACCCGGTTGAAGAAGACGGCTCGCGTGTTTTTGAGACCGGCGCGGATGGGGCTGTGCTGCAGCAGATCGCCGAAAAGATCTCGATCGTTCCCGAGACTTTCCACATTAATCCGAAGATGGTCGGCCAGCTCGCACGCCGTGCGAAGATGGGTACCGGCGAAACGCCGATGGACTGGGGCTTTGCCGAAGCACTTGCCATGGGCTCGCTCGTTATCGAAGGATTTCCAGTTCGACTCAGCGGACAGGATTCCGGTCGAGGCACATTCTCGCAGCGTCACGCTTCCATGTACGACACGCTGACCGGCGAGCGATGGACTCCGCTAAGCGAGCTTAAGAGCGAGAAGAACCGCAACGCGCGGTTCTATGTCTTCGACAGCAGTCTGTCGGAATCCGGTGTGCTCGGTTTCGAATACGGTTATGCGGTCAGCAACCAGCGTGACGAGCTTGTTGCGTGGGAAGCACAGTTCGGCGATTTCTCTAATGGAGCCCAGGTCATTATCGACCAGTACATCGCGGCGTCCGAAGATAAGTGGCAGGAACGCTGCCGTCTTGTCATGCTGCTCCCTCACGGTTACGAGGGACAAGGTCCGGAACATTCGTCTGCGCGGCTCGAACGGTATCTTCAACTTTGTGCGGAGAACAATCTTCAGGTTTGTTATCCGACCACGCCGGCGCAGTATTTCCACTTGCTAAGACGACAGGTGAAGCAGGAGATCGTACGGCCGCTGATCGTCATGACTCCGAAGAGCCTGCTGCGTCTGCCGGCGGCGTCTTCGACAATGGACGAACTTACAACTGGCGGATTTCTGCCGGTGATCGATGATCGCGCCATAACCGACAAGTCCGCGGCGAAGCGGGTGGTCGTCTGCAGCGGCAAGGTTTACTACGATCTGGAGGCGGGTCGGGAGGATGCACATGATGGTCGCGTCGCCCTCATTCGTCTCGAACAGTTCTATCCCTTCCCCGCCGCCCGTCTGAAAGAGATCTTTGCGTCGTATCCGAACGCGACGCAGATCTTCTGGACACAGGAAGAGCCGCAGAACATGGGCGGCTGGACCTTCGTCGAGCCAAGGCTCGAAGAGATCATACCTGAGAATATCTCGCTTCGTTACGTCGGCCGGGCTCCTTCGGCATCGCCCGCTACCGGCTCCTATGCGATACACGAGCTCGAGCAGAAAAAGATAGTGGACGAATCTCTCATTGGCGAGACCGACGAGATCTCGCCCGCAAGCGAACCGGAAGTCTCTGAACGGATCGCGCCGGCGGGGGCGTGAATTTGTGGGCAGACAGCGGTTTAAGCTCGAAACGCAGAACCGGCTGCGGCAGTCTGAGCTTTGCGCTTGACACGCCGTTGGAAGACTCGGCTCACGGTCATCCTGAATGCCGACGGCACGGCATCGTGTCTGCTATAGTTTTCAGACCAACTTAGACCGATTTCCGGTTGATCGCATTTCAACCCGCTGATCTCGTTATGAAAAACAATAACCGACTAATTCTTTGTGTCCTCATTTTAATGAGCGCCGTGAGCGTCTTCGCCGCCGACCCGGGCGATCTTGACCCGACCTTCGGTACCGGCGGAAAGGTCTATAATCTTCCAACTAATTTCATACCGGCCGAAGATGTTGCCATCCAGGCCGACGGCAAGCTGGTACTCGCCGGCAGCACTCTCGGTCCTGATAACACACAGGATTTCGCCGTCGTGCGATTGAATGCGAATGGTTCGCCCGACGCAGGCTTTGGCACGAACGGCCTTGTCGCTATTCCTTTCGACACTAATTTCAATGAAAACGGTATCGCTGTTGTCGTACAGTCGGACGGAAAGATCGTCGTGGCCGGAAACGTACAGCTTGGTATTTCGGGATGGGATTTCGGTGTCGCGCGGCTGAACACTAACGGGTCACTGGATGCCACTTATAACGGTGGAAAGGTGAAGATCGGAGTCAACACGCTCGGAGGCGACGATTTCGTTTTCGACATGATCATTCAGACGGACGACAAGGTGGTGATCACGGGTACGACTCGACCCATGCCGCACAAAGACATCGCCTTGGTACGACTCACAACAAGCGGGACACTCGACTCATCTTTCAATACCGGAAGGATCACGATCGCGTTCGGAGGCAGCACGGAAGATGAGGGCCTCGCGCTTGCGCTGCAGCCGGATGGAAACATAGTTATTGCGGGGTCTACCTCGGGCGACTTTTGCCTGATTCGAATGACGACGGGGGGCATGCTGGACGCCTCATTCAATTCTGTGGGTTTCGTCGTAACACCGATCGGAACCCAGCTCGATCGTGCCACGTCGGTTGCGATCCAAAGCGACGGAAAGATCGTCGCCGCGGGAACGGCGAACAGCGGCTCATTCGACGAGTTCGCGTTCGCTCGCTATTTGTCCGGCGGGCAACCCGACTTGACGTTCGATGGCGATGGCAAAGTCACTTACGACATTGTGCCGATGAGTTCTGATGTCCTGAGCTCAGTGCTGATACAGGCCGACGGGAAGATCATTGGCGTTGGTGCGGGCGGTGGGTCTTACGCCCTCGTCCGTCTTGGTTCTTTGGGTGCGCTCGATCCGACGTTCGGCACCGGCGGCAAGGTTATTGAGAATATCGCCCCGACTACAAGCGCTGCACATCGCGCGATCCTGCAACCTGACGGGAAAATAGTCGCTGTTGGAGACGGCAGCGGTCCCGGCACGTTTGGATTTACGGCTGCACGCTTTCTGACGGTCGCGACTCCTGGTGGCGAGGCACCGTTCGACTTCGACGGCGATGGGAAGACTGACATCGGTATTTTCCGCCCGTCGGTGGGTGAGTGGTGGATCAATCGCAGCGGCAACGGTTCGACCGTCGCATTCCAATTTGGAGCATCTACCGACCGCATAGTTCCGGCCGATTACACCGGC
>DASUSJ010000224.1:0-15823 GCA_036375155.1 Pyrinomonadaceae bacterium | reverse complement strand
TAGACCTGGGGATACATGTGCATGATGGCAAACGTCTCCTGCATGTAGGGAAAGCCGGCATGCATAAGGTAGACGCGCAGTTTCGGATGGCGGATCAGGACTTCTTCAAGCAGTGCGGGATTGCCAAACGAATTACGGAATTTTGGACAGCACGTATATGGGGTCCTCATAGGGCCGAGGCCAGTGTGGAAACCGACCGGTAGGTCCAGTTCCTCGGCTAGTGCCCAGATCGGCTCCATCTTCGGGTCATTGGGGCTAATACCTTCGTACTGGATCGCGACCTCGCCCAACGCCATAAGCCGGCCGGCGGCATGTTCTTTACGTAAAAACGGAAGGTCGACCTTCGCCGGATCGTCAAAGCCGTAGGAGACAATGACGCGGTCCGGCGAAGCCTTATTCCACCTGAGTACCGCCGGATAGTGATTGCTGACGACCGCCTTGACGATGTTGTATTTCTTCATCTCGGCGAAGGTGGCCTGCATGTGCGCGTGTTCGGTCGTAGCGGTCAACGGCACGCCCGTCCGCGGGTTGGGCGCCTTGTTGGTCCATCGCTCGTCCTTCTCATAGGCGTGCACATGGACGTCAATGATAGGCGGACGGATTTGATCATTCGTTTGAGCGCGAATCGCCGACGTCGATACCGTCAGCAAGATCAGGCTGAGGATGCGTTTTTTCATTTGTACCTCCTACATCGTTCAGTAACGATTCGTCATGAGCGTGGGCCGCCGGGAAGCGTGTTTAAGGGTCGCCCGCTCCCCCGGGATGAACGGGGAACGACGGGCGCTTCGGTGTGTAGATCGGATGCTTGCGCGTCTGCTCCATGGCGACCTCTATAGCCTTAAGAAGCTGTGGGTCGCGGCCCGCCATTACGTCCGCCGGCGTTATATCAATGTCGTGATCGGGTGCCACACCGATGTTCTCAATCCCCCAGCCAGTACCGCTCGGGTCGTAAGCTGCGCGACCCGGAAGCTGAACACGACCACCGTCTATGAGCGGGGGCGTAAAGTAATAGGGTCCGATCCCTCCGCCAAATGTTCGTTTGCCGACCAGCGGACCTACCTTGGCAAGCTTGAACATGAACGCACCCGTTTCGGCGGCAGATCCGTTAAGCTCATTGATCAGCATTACCTTGACCGGCGGTGCCGGGTTTACAGGAGTCGCTATGTCTTCGCCGCCGCGAAACATGTAGTAGTAAAGCGGCCGACGCTGCATCCATTCGATCAAGTAGTCGGGAGTGATGCCACCGCCGTTAAATCGCTGGTCGATGATCACACCATGCTTGTCCGAATACCCGGTCAGTCCACGGATCGCGTTCATTACACCGTCTGCGCTGTAGCCTTCGATGAAGATGTAACCGAGCTTCCCGGCGGAAAGTTTGTCGACAAGTCTGCGATTTTCTTCGGCCCAATTCGCACGACGAAGTCGATTCTCACCATTGGTCGGAAAGACCGTGTAGGTCCGAGCATTCGAGCCATCAGCCGTTGCGGCTACGGTGATCTTTGTCGGGCGATTGACCGCGTTTTCGAAATAAGTGAGTACGTTCTTCGACGCATCCACCGGTTGACCGTTTACCTCTATAAGATAATCGCCGTCGCGCACATCGACGCCAGGTTGATCGAGCGGTGCACCGAACGAACCGGCTGGGGATGAGTACGGCATGGTGCGGTAGATCTTCTTGAAACGATATTTGCCGTCGGCGATCTGGTAATCAGCCCCAAGCAAACCGATCCGGTTGCCGGCGCTGCCCCCGGGTTGCGGCGCGTCGCCGCCGCCAATGCCCAGATGGCTCACTGACACGCTCCCGAGCATGAGTCGCATCAACGTGTTCAGATCGCTGCGGCGAGTTATTGTCGGAAGGTATTGCGAGTATTCCCGTTCGAGCGCGTCGAGATTGCGACCGTGATAATTCGTGTCATAAAACCAATCGCGCATGATGCGTATCGACTCGTGAAACATTTGCTTCCACTCTTCGGCCGGCACGACCGGGACCTCGATCTTACTCAGATCGATCTTTCCGGCATCCGGTTTTACCGGTTCGTCGGCTGACGTCAGAAAGAAATCCCGTCCTTTGCGATAGAAGATCCTGCTGGCGTCTGCTGTAAATTCAACGTTGTCGACTGCATCAGCGATCTTTGTCATCTGTCCGCCTTTCGAAATGTCGAACGTGTAGGCTGCTCCCGTTTGCCGCGCTCCGAAATCACCGGGTGCAGCACCCCACTCATTTACCGTGGCGGTCAGTTTTCCAGGTTTACCGGCGACCAGCGATGCATAATCACGGGGCGGCATGGGAAGGTTCACGAAGCGATTCTGCAGACCGTCGAAATCTATCCTTACTTGCCGCGTCACCTCACTGGCCTTTCCGTCTGGATGCGGCTGCCCGTTCCCTAACAGCGGGGCGGATTGATCCCTGGTCAACACGAGCGCGTGAACACGACTCACGACCAGCGGATTTGCGAGGAGGCTATTCAGTACCCCCCAGGGAAAATCCGTCGTGCCCGCGTTGTGACTGGATGCGAAGTAGAGATATTTTCCATTCGGATCGAAAGCAGGAAGATGCGCGTGTGTCACGCCGTCGGTGATCTGATACGACTTCCGGGACGCGATGTCATAAATGAAGATCGCACTCGCTCGATTTTTTAGCGTCTTCGCGTACGCGAGATAGCGCGAGTCGTGTGAGAAGGTCGACGACCAAGTATCCTCGGCTGTGTAGCTGGACGTATCGACCTTCGACGTCGTTCCGGTGGGCAGATCGGCTATCCAGAACGCCAGCCGGCGATCGTGAAAGACGAGCTTTTTGGAATCCGGGGACCAGTTAAGGCCCCAGAAAAACGAAGGCTTCTGTTCGATCTGAATTTTCTTTACGGAATCGTTTTCGAGCGAACGGATGTGAAGAGCATACTCGCCGGATTCATCAGAAAAGTAAGCGACGAACTTGTTGTCAGGTGACATCGTCGGATAACGCTCGGCGACGCCCGCAGTATTTGTCAGATTCCGGTACGATCCATCCAACGGGTTGAAGACGATGACCTCGCCTCGTGCGCCGATAACGAGCCGGTCGCCGGCTGCCGACGGGATCACATTCTCAAGTGCACGCACTGCCTGCGTCTTGCGGGGAGAGAGTTCCGAGGCGTCGGGTGTGATCGTGAAATTCACAAGGCGGTCAGCACCGCCCGGCGAGAGGTTGAAAAGATGAATGCGGCCTGCCTTGACGTACGCCGCTGTGTCGCCAAAAACAGAGGCCGAGCGGATCCCCTGATCTCTGTAATTGGTAAGGGCTCGAGTTTTCTTCGAAGCCGTATCGTAGACGTATAGGTTATAGGTCCCGGTTCGATCGGAAACAAAGTAGATCCTGTTACCTGACCAGATCGGAGCGCGGTCGTTCTGTGTGCCGTCAGAGATTCTTTCCAGAGCGCCTGTCCTCAGGTCTGCGATCCACAACGGCGAAGCAAACCCGCCGCGATAGTATCGCCACGCGTCACCTGCTGCGAACCGAGGGTTATATGCGATGCGAGTGGCATCCGGCGAAAGCGAGCCCAGATAGCTTTGGTGAAGAGGAAGGGCCGTCGCGAGTGCCAGTCGTTCCGCCGACGTTTTGTATAGCCGCGTCACGCTCTCTTCGTCACGCGTTGTTTCGAAAATCAGCTCTTTCCCATCCGGCGTCCACGAGGTTACAAAATCATCCTCAGGCATCAGCGTCGCACGGAACGGCTCACCCGAACCGTCGGCGCTGGTGACGAACACATCCCAGTCGTTCCCGTTATTTCGAGAGAACGCGATTCGCCGCCCGTCTGGCGAAAACACAGGACTCGTCTCTTCGTTTGGTGTGTCGGTTAGCCGTTTCGCGACTCCGCCGTTGCGTTCGACAAGCCAGATCTTTCCGCCATATGTGAAAGCGACATGAGTTTGGTTAAGCGCGACGCGGCCTATGAGCATTGGGCGATCCACGGCCTGCTGCGCGAGCGCAGCCTGAAATGCCATCACCGAAGCTGCGAGCAGCATGAGTTTGCGAAGCATTTTGTTACCTCAATGAAAGGAAGGTTGTATCGAGTATTCTAGCCCCGATTCGACTTTTGTCGAGCGGTTTATTAACGCCAGTTCGTTCTGACTACGACGCAGTCGACCGCAAGGTTCACTATTATGGCTCAAGTATGTGATGGAATTACTTTCGTATGTTGGTGCGATTAGTATTTCAATAGCAGTAACAAAAACATGCGAACCAAGGGGACACGAACCACCACACGAAATATGCGAAATACATGAAATACGGAAGGCGTTCCGCACGTATCAAGATACGATACGGTCGTCCTTACAGAACCTGTACTGACCAAAGACAGTGTGAATCGCACGTGGACATTGTCGAGTTAACCTTCGCGGAACGAAATCTAATTCGTTACAGCGGCACAGCGGTTGCCAGAAATGGTGTGATCAAGGAGGTTCTATGAATAAGAAACTAACGATCTTAACAATTTTGATCACATCAGTTTTTATTGGTGTGCCCGTTGACGGTTTTGCGGCCGCAAACACTGCGAAGGAAACGACCGTGACAAGCGGGTCAGCGCCACAGATCCGCGTTCTTGTCGGACAGCCTAGACGACGACGCGCTCGACGCGGCGGCTATTGGCGGAACGGCGTTTGGTACCGAAACTATGGTCAGTATCGGAGAAGCATGGTCGGCAACCGGAGATTTCGGACCGTGCCGCGGTACTACTGGCGTAACGGACGGCGCGTCATCCGATACCAGAGGATCTATTACTAAAAACCAGAATCCAGTGACGAATATTCAAACCGAGGCTGTCCGAAGGGACGGCCTCTTCTAGGGGCGGGGTCGCGCGGTTCCCTGAGACGCGGCCTATTTCCGACCGACGCATGGAAAGGCGACGCCGGCCCGGATGGTCTCAAAAAGGTGATCCCGCTCTGAAAGGATGTCAGGCGGGTTTCCGATCTTCTTACACGATCGATCCGCATTGCTAAAGAAACCGCGACGGCGCGCTTCGCCACGAGGCTGTAACAAGGCAGTGAGTTTGAGGAATCCGATCACGTCTATTTGCTGGACGCGGACGGTCATGTTAACGGGTCAGTTTGCGCTTAGCCACTCATCGAAAGCTCAACCGCAAAAAAAGCTGGCCTCACGATCGAGCTCCTGTCGAGGTGGCAGCCGACGAACACGCCGGGCGAGCGGCCCATCATAAATTCAATTCACGGCGCGTGACTATGTAATTGATGATCTGCTCGCGGGAAATAATTCCTTCCAACCTTCCATCCGTAACGACCGGCAGTTGATTGACGCCTTCGCGCCCGATCATCTCCAGGGCGTCAGACGCCGGTGTTTGCGGCGTGACTGTGTAAAGACTGTCGATCGGGCGCATTACGTCCGCTACGGATTTGAATACACGAAGTCGGGGTTCGATCGCTTTGATCTCATGCGGTGTGATCATTCCGACGGGTTTGCCCATTTCCGTGACCATAAAACATCGGCGTCCCGTTCTCAGCAGATATTCGTCGATCAACGTTTGCAGATTCTCCTGGCTGTCGGTCGAGGGACAATCGCGTGTCATTAGATCGCCCACCGTAACACCACGCAATCCTTCGGTTACCTCAACCTGCGCGTAGCTTGCTTTTGCCGCGTTGAGCAAGAACCAGCCGATAAAAGCGATCCACAAACCGCCGAAACCGGCACCGCCGAAAAAAAGAAACAACCCGAAAACAATAAAACCGACAGCCATGAGCTGCCCGCTTGCAGAAGCTATTCGTGTCGCTTTTGCTCCGTCGCCGGTGATGCTCCAGATGATCCCGCGCAAGACCCTGCCACCGTCCATCGGAAAACCCGGGATCATATTGAAAGCCGCCAAAGCGATATTGATGTAACCAAGCCAGACTAGCATCGCCATCAATGGCATGTCCGGATCGCTCATCGGCTGCCAGCCCAATAGATACGAGATTCCCAGGCATATCGATCCAATAACGGCACTCGTGATAGGTCCGACGATTCCCAACCAAAACTCGATCGTTCCGCTGGGCGCCTCCTTTTCGATCTGCGCCACGCCACCGAGCGCAAACAGCGTGATCGAACGAACGGGCAAATCATTCATCCGCGCCACCGCCGCGTGCGAAAGCTCATGAAGGACGATAGCGATGAAAAACAAGATCGCCGTGCCCAGGGACATCGCCCAGATCGTGCCCCCGCTCCAATCGGGATGGGCCTCGGAAAAATACCTGGAGAGCGAAAGCGAGATCAGTACGGCGATTATCAACCAACTATAATGAAGCCCGATCTCAATACCATAAATGCGCCCTAATATTATTGTTGGTTTCATATTTTCTTGGATCGCGGTAACCGCACGATTTTTGAAATAGTAACAAACGGGAGCCTGACAAAGCGTTCCGATCAAATGTACGACTCAAAGAGGCCTTTATTTGTTGACTCGCTTTTCTAGTTTGCGATCGAAGTTTCCAAATCGCGTGATCGCTTCCTGCGTGGAAAATCCTTGATCGGGGTTCACCCTCTCAACTCAACGTCTGTCCGTAAGATCTCCACCGAACAACCTGCGCGAGCGGCAACCGATGATGAAACACTGCCGAGAAGAAACCGCTTGATCCTCCCCAGGCCCCGCGCTCCCAGGAAGATCGTGTCAGCCTGCCAGTCCTTGGCTTCATCCAGGATCATCTTGGCCGCATCGCCCCAACGGATGTTGTGCGACACGCGCAGACCGGCGGATCTCAAGATCTCGGCGGGTGCCTCAATTACCTTCTTGATCCATTCCTGAGACGCCTCGCTCTCTTCCAGTTTTTGTTCCGCAGTATTCCAACTGACGTAGCCCGCTTTCGGATGGGAAAACGGGTCGTCGACCGCGATCAAGCGGATTTCCGTATCTTCCGGCCAAATCCGTTCTGCAACTGTTGTTACAACCCTCGCTGCGTCCGAGGAGCCATCCACGGCGATGAGTATTCGGACGTTGGCGTTATTGCCGTATGTGTTTCTTCTTGAAATTCGCACCGGACATCGGGCTTCATGCAAGACTTTGTGAGAAACGCTGCCGAGCAGAAGTCGACCTAGTGTCGAGCGTCCTTGCGAACCGACGACCAGCAAATCGGGCGACCATCCGTCGGCTTTGGTGATCAGGGTGACAGCCGGGTTGCCGCTGACGGCTTCCGTCGTGACGCTCCAACCGGGGAAACTCTGCTTTAACTGGCGGGCGGCGCCGTCCGCAAGATCTTGGGCATGTCCGGTAACTTCGGCCAGGTGTTTTTCAATTGCAACAACGTTCGGATGCACAAACCTTTTCGAACCGGTAGAAACGCGGTCAACCACTAGAGGAAGCTCCCAAGCCTCGGCAACCGATAAGACAATCGCTTCCAGCGAGTCGGGTAACCCGGCCTTTTTCAAATCCGCAAGAGCAAGATCAGCACATTCCGAACCGTCATATCCAAGTAATAATTTCATAAGATCGCTCTCCTCAAACTTAATTACTGATGTCTGCCATCCTTTACCGAATTAGTTTGGAGGGGTTACAACCTCTACCCTATACCTTTTCACACCTCCCAACTGCATCGGGTGTACCAATATTTTCCGCCCGCCAAATCGTAAAAAAGCTAAGAGATTAGAAAGTAGTTGGTTCAGACCGCAATGAGAGCCGTGCAGATTTTCACGCACGCGCGATTGATTACACGCGCGGGCAGCACCGGTCAGATTGCCTTATTCGGCCTTAAGTCGGCGTACCGTGACGTCGTCGAACGGCACACTGCTTGCGCTCGGATTAATGGAATCGATTGACACGGACCCGGCTACCGACGTTGTTTGCGGACGGCTGTGTCTGCAAGACATAGCACTCTCGGGCCGGCTCATTGATATGGATCACGTCTGCCCATGGACGTTCCCAGTCAAACCAAATCAGTCAAATCAAGGAGAACGATCATGAAGATCAAGGAAATAATGACAAAGGATCCTGTCTTTGCAATGCCGGATACTCCCTTAGAGGAAGTCGCACGTTCCATGGTTCAGGAGGACTGTGGAGCCATTCCTGTTCTGGAAGCAGAGGCGAATAAGAAGCCGGTTGGCATTGTTACGGACCGTGATATTACGTGTCGCTCACTCGCCAAGGGGAAGGACCCGATGGATCTGACAGCCAAGGATGTTATGACGGGCAAGGTGTTAACCCTCACTCCTGAAGCGAGTATGGAAGAATGCTGCGATCTGATGGAAAGAAATCAAGTGCGACGAGTGGTAGTGGTCGACGACAACAACGGCGAATGCGTCGGGATAGTCGCGCAAGCAGACATTGCTCGTACGGCTCCTGACCATGAAACGGCGGAACTGGTAAAGGATATTTCGAAGTCCGCCCATGCGACCGCCTAGCTGGAACAACTGGGCAGGTGGAGAACAGAGTATGTATCAGCGATTCAAAAACCGCCGCGAGGCGGGGATCTTACTTGCGCGCAAACTGAGTATGTATGCCGGCCGGAGCGATGCGGTCGTGCTCGCGCTTCCGCGGGGCGGTGTTCCGGTTGCGTATGAAGTAGCGAAAGCGTTGAACCTTCCGCTGGACGTTTTTGTCGTCCGCAAGCTCGGAGCTCCGGGGCATGAGGAATTCGCCCTGGGCTCGATCGCGTCGGGTGGCGTTTGTTTGGTCGATGAAACTTCGGTGAAGGCGCTCCATGTCCCCGAGACCGAACTCAACGAGATCATCCAGCGCGAACAGAACGAACTCGAGCGGCGGGAGAGGTTGTATCGGGGAGCCCGACCGAAACTGGATGTCCACCGAAAGACAGTGATCATTGTGGATGACGGATTGGCAACAGGCTTAACCATGCGTGCGGCCGTCGCCGCGATCAGAAAGCTGCACCCGAAAGAGATAGTGGTGGCGGTCCCGGTTTGTGCGCCTGTCACGTGTGTTGAGTTAGAGCATGACGTCGACGTCTGGTGCGTTTGTGCCGAATCGCCCGAAGCATTCTATGCCGTCGGTCTTTGGTACGAGAATTTCGATCAGACTTCCGACCAGGAGGTTCAAACTCTGCTTGCCCGCGCGGACGCGGGTAGAGTCGCCGCACGGCACTACGTCTGAGCTGTGAAGAAATCGGTTCGAAGCGCGTACGCGCCGGGTGACCTGATTTCCGACGGTTAGGGTGAGTTGGGGATCACGATCAACTGCCTCCTCCCATCGGTGGGACTTTGAAACATTTCCTTCCGCTGGCTAAACATCGAGATTGACCGTTGTTCACCGGAGGTAGCTCTATGACGGTGCGCGAAATCGTAAAAATGGAAATTAAAGTTCCGGTCGATGATATTGCACTTGACGGCGAATTGATTCTGCCCGACGACGCGACGGGAGTTGTTCTATTTGCACACGGCTCGGGGAGCAGCCGTCATAGCCCACGCAATAAGTTTGTCGCCGACGTCATTCGCGAGTCGAACCTTGGAACCTTACTTTTTGATTTGCTAACGCCGGAGGAAGAATCAGTTGACATCTACACGCGTCACCTCCGGTTTGATATAGGGATGTTGGCACGACGACTGGTTGCGGCAGCCACGTGGCTCAAGACATTACAAGTTACCAGTGATCTGAAAATCGGGTTCTTCGGCGCGAGTACCGGTGGAGCCGCGGCGCTGGTCGCGGCTGCTGAGCTAGGTAACGGAGTGGCTGCGGTTGTTTCCCGCGGCGGCCGGCCGGATCTGGCCGGTGCTGCGTTGCCGCGGGTGATGTCGCCAGTTTTATTGATCGTCGGGGGCCTCGACGATGTTGTGATCACGCTCAACCAGCAGGCGTACGCCGAGCTTCAATGCGAGAAGGAAATGAAGATCGTTCCCGGAGCTACACATCTCTTTGAAGAGCCGGGTACGCTGGAAGCCGTTGCCGAACTTGCTGCGAATTGGTTCGGGCATTATCTGAGATAGTTGAGAGAACAAACCGTCATGCTTACCAGTGCATCGCGCGGCGACAGTGCATGCACATTCAAGATCTGATCGCGCGGCGGAGGCTAAATCAATGCCTTACGCGCGACAGAACGGATCGGAAGTTCCGATCCGTTCGTCTCGATCCGCCATCATTGCTTTCGCTTGAAGTTCGACTAACTACGACCCAGCGTAATCAGTGAACATTAAAGTTAGCAATCGGATAGTCACCGGTCGTGCCCCACGGAAATGCCGATCCGGACAAAGTCGAGCTATTAAAGACCCAGAAGACCCCGGAGCTTCGCCAAATCGCAAGATCGGTCTTGCCGTCGCCATCGTAATCACCTTGAGCCGGGCGATCTGAAGCGGTAAGTCCCCAGGCAGCCTGCTGCGTACTGCCGCCTCCGCTCGGCAACCAATACCACTCCAAAGGACCCGCCGTCACACGCCTGACAACCGTGATATCCGTCTTGCCGTCGCCATCGTAGTCACCTGGAACGATCAAGTCCGTCGAAAGGCCAAAGGTTACAACGTCATGGCCTCCGCCCGAGAAAAGGCGCCAGAACGCTCCTTGGCCGACGCCGTTATTTCGCTGGACTACAAAGTCGTTGCTGCCGTCGCCGTTATAGTCGCCCGGTGCCGGGAAATCGCCAAGGATGCCCCAGGCCACCTGAGTGGTTGGACCGTTGGGGGCGGTTCTATAAAACCAGGAACTCGGAGAACCGGGCCGGTAGACGGCTACGTCTGCCCGGCCGTCATTGTTGTAATCACCGACCACGGTCGGATCGTCGTCTGTCTGTCCAAAGGCTTCGACCCGAACCGTACTCGTCTGGCTGTTCAAGATGTAGAATGACGCCACTCCGGGAGCACCCGGACGCCATACGGCAACATCGGTCTTTCCATCGCCGTCATAGTCCTCGGGGACGAACTCATCTCCTTCCAGCCCCCAGTCCACCGCCGCGGTCACGCCGCTGGGATTGAGAAAATAGATCCATCGAATCTGTGGCCCGCCAACAAGGCGACCTACAGCGAAGTCGGTTCGCCCATTACCATCGAAATCGACGACATGCTGTGTACCTGCCTGGCCGGCCAGTTGCGATGTGCCGAATGCCGCAATAAAAAACAAAAGGCCGACGTTAAGTAAACGCCGACCGGCTAACAGCGATATGTTGTGTAACATTTTGACCCTCCTAGTTCAATTGGTGGTAAATCAAATGTAAGTTGCAGGTTCTGTAAGTTGCAGGTTCGTCCGAGAACTATAGAAACTGCAGCCGTACGGAATTTCGTTTTTCTCCTCAGCTATTATCTTCCTTGCGAAGGTTAACGTATCTGCAAACCAAGTGAGTGTACTGGAAGTTACAAAGGAGCCGATGGGACTGGTCCAACAGAACTGGTCTCGATGCCGCTGGCGACGCGTCGTCCTGCTGTTCGGTCTGGACCTTTGGCGTTATTGAAACCTCAAAACAGAAAGGCACAAAGATGTTTGGAATAACATGAGCCGACTGGTGATCGCTAGCTAGTTGCTGTGTGTTTGCTGTGGGATAAAGGAGCGAGACGACGACCGCAGGAAAACACGGTCGGGAATCGTGTTCTCCTGCAGCCCCGTTGAATCAACGATATTCGAGCGTAAGCACAAGTGCATTTACGCTGGGTTCGAGACCGGCAATGATGTTACTTCCCGCTGCCGCCAAGACCTGGACGGTGTGCTCGCCCGGCGGCACCGACGCAAAAAAGTTGTAAGAAACAACCTTTGTCGGATCGATAAATTGCTCGTCCTCGTATTCGGGGTTTGCATCTATCGTCCTGAAAACGACAGGCGTGTTAACGCCGGGCAGAAATGTATGGCCGCGCATCGGTACGCCGTCAATGCGGACTTGAAAGACAACGTAGTTATCCGTGATCCGGGCTAAGCCACTCAGATGAGCGACGACGCAGGTCGGCCCACTCGCGATGAAAGTCGTGGTGAGTAATGGTTGGAGATTAGGAACGTCGAACTGAAACTTCGTGGTGATGAGGTGACCGTTAGCATTGGTTACGGCCGTGACCCTCTCAGCCCGACTTGAGCACTCGACCTGTTGTCCGAACGCCGTCGAGATGCTAATCCCTATTATGAGAGCAATAAGTACGATCGCTTTATATTTCTTACCTTGATTCATTTCTTCCTCCGTGTGTTCGTGTTTAAGGTGGAGTCGTCCGCAACGTGACCTCCATGAATAGAAGCCTGTGCCGTCCTCATTCCGCAGAGGGCGTGCATCCCTTCGCTGCGGCCGACGGAATGAATAAGCTCGATCTGCCGGTCGCGTTATCGATTACTTCGATTGAGACCTGGCCGAAATGTTTGAAGGGGTCCGGATTATCCCGGGCCGTCACGACCGCCCGCATTTGGACCCGGCCAAAGTGGTCGCGCGTGCCCGGTAATCCATCACCGTTTATATCGAACGATGCTATTCTGCCGGCCGGAACCAGATGGGGCTCCGGTGTTTCAGCGATCACGCGGCCCAGAGTGTCGAGAATGCGCCAGTCGATGCTGAAGCTCTGGTCATCTGTACAGTTAGCAACGCTCAAGCGGACTGATTGGCCCGGGGCCAGACCCCATGAAGGTGGTTTATCTTCGGAATCCTGGACAGCCGTTGCCGATCCCGGACCAAAAATCAACCATCCTACCGTGAGTACGATAAGCACGCCGTAAAACCATAACTCGATGGATTTTTTTCGAGCATTCTGTGTGTTCATTTCTTTGCCTCCCGTTCTTCTCATTCAAGTGAGAAAATCTGTGGTGAAAATACTTCGTGTCCCCTGAGCCATGGCTCGTTTTGCTGCAACCCGGGCACGGGCTTTTCCAATGGCTGCAAGGGTAGCGTTCGATTGCCACCAATACTCCACCTTCGGCCAATTAAAAGTACTTAATTGACCGTTAATAATTCTTAAATTTCCTTTAGGCGGGATGCAGCCTTTTGCAGGTGATCTGTGAGCGGTGAAATAGTGCCGCGTCCAGAGCGAACGAGCAGTCAACGCAGGGATGTTCGTTCAAATCGGAACCTTCGTCCCGATTTAGATCGGCTGATTCGTTCCCCCGCCGCTGATCAGCGGTTGGAATTCTCGGCAGGTGGCTTCGGAAGATCTCTGTACTTCATCGAGATGTTCTCGGTGTCGACTATTTCCCACCTCCGCAGCACCCAGCCTGTTCTTAGCTGCCATTCAGTCCGAATTTGTCCGGCGAGGGAACGTGGGCTGCGGGCGCCCGGAGCCGTTCGGGTTTTGATGTCCAGAACAAGCGTCGCGCGAGCGCCGTCGACCTGTTTCTCCACGACAGTGATCTCTTTTGGTTCATCTTCGTCGAATCTCCACGAGATCGGCTCCGCGGTTCCGTTCTCGGGGGGCACATCTCGAACGCGGGCGTAGTTGATCCGCTCGTGGATCAGCTCGTCGGTGATTTCCGGTTGGCCGTTTGACGTGGAAGAAGTCTGGCTGCCGTCGCCCTGCGAAGAAGGTGGGCCGCAACCGAACGACGCGGCAAGCAGCACTGCCAGCCCGAGGCATGCTGACGATACGAATTGAGCGCGTGCCACAGTTCTGACGTTGCGCATCGATGTGATCCTCCGTATTGAGATCGCAGTTCCGATCCTGGCTTCCGCGTTAGTCCCCTGCATAACTGATCTCCATGCGATGTATGTACCGGCTCGCGAGGACGAGTACGACGCTCGTAAACAAAAGAAGACTCGGCACGGCGAGCCAGGCGGGTGTAGGCTCAACGAGCACCGCGAAAGGGCCTTCGGACATCGGCACAGGCACCAGAGATTGCAGGTAATGGATAACGCTTACCTTCTTCAAAAGCGGAGGCAGCAGAAAGTTGATCCATTCCCAGCCGTAAAGCACCAGACCCGGAATGATCGGGTTTCGGAAGAAGAGCCCGAGAAGTAGAAACACGGCGCCGTAACCTATGCACGCAAGTATCGTCACCCCGACATATGCCAGTAGATGACTCGCGCCGGGGCCATCGAAAAAATGCCGTGAAGCCTCTGCCGGCAGGATACCGAAAAAGAGTATCAGGACGGTTCCGATGGTCGTGATGCTGAATAACACTGTCGTCGCCACAAGTCCAGACAGATACTTGCCGACAAGAAGTACCTCGCGTCTGACAGGTGCGAGAAAATAATAGTGCAGACTCCTGTCGACGACTTCACCGCGGAACAGGTTCATAAAAACCCACGCACAGCCGAAGAAGACCAGCGTGCGCAGAATAAGCCCGCCGTAGACCAGCGCGTAAACCTGGGTCAACTGGCTGAAGTTCTGCATCTCGTCCGTTGCAGGCGGAAAGAGGGCGAGCATCGACAGGAGTAAAAGAGGGAATCCGGCGGCCAAATAGAGTAGGAGAGCGCGCCGGCTCAAAAAGTTTTTCTTGAGTTCCAGCCGCAGGATCGCGAGGGTTTGCCGGGTCCAAAGCGACCAGGAGGTTGGCTTCACGTGATTCGCATTCACGGTCTTTACGTCAGGTTCAGTTATCATCTCGCCTCCAAAGCCGCGTCAGTGTCGTCCGTGCAGCCCGTGTTTTCCATGGTTCTCGCGCGGGTGACCACGGAAAACACGGAATGCATGGAATCAAATCCGAAATGCCCTGCGTGGCGAAAGATCTCCGGCATTCGGTTGCTCATCCGCGTCCTCCATCGGATGTGATCAGGTATTGATAGACCGCGTTCAGATCGTCATCAACCGGTCCAACCGATTCGACCTGAAGATCCTGCTCCGTGATCACCTTGTTAAGCAGCAGATAGAAATCATCCGGCCGGCGCGTTTTAACGAACAGGCCCTCGGGGTCATTTACTATTCGAGCCTCGACTGTGTGCTCGTGTTCGAACAGACGAGACGCCAATGCCTGCGGCCGGTCGCAGCGGATCAGGATCTGGATCGGGTGTTCCTCGATCTCGTCTCGCACGCCGTGTACCTCACCTTCGGCGACGACATAACCGTTATGCAAAAGCACGACGCTGTCCGACATCATGTCAACTTCGTGGAGGATGTGGCTCGAGATGATGAGGTACATCCCCGCGTCCGCGAGCTGGCGAAACAGGCGAATTATCTCGGCACGCGCCATCGGGTCCAGCCCGTTGAGGGGCTCGTCTAATACGAGCACCGACGGATTGTGGGCGATTGATTGTGCGAGTCTTACGCGCTGCCGCATCCCTTTACTAAAAGCCGAGATCTTACGGTCCGCGGATTCCAGCATCGAGACGCGTTCGAGCGCCTGGTGTGCCAACTCTTCGGTTTCCTGTGTCGTGTAACCATGGACGCGCAGGTAGAACTCTATGAACTCGCGTGCAGTTGCACCGCGGGGAAATGAATCGAACTGCGAACAGTAGCCGAGCTTTTGAAAGATCGCCTCAGGGTGATCTGGGGGTATCCCGAGAACGCTGATCCGGCCGCTCGTCGGTCTGAGCAGCCCCGTCATCAAGTTCATCAAAGTCGTCTTGCCTGACCCGTTTGGTCCAACGAGACTCGTAATGCCAGGAGCGATCTGTAGATTAACGCGATTGACGCCAAGGACCTCGCCGTAGAACTTAGATACGTCTTCGAACACGATCAACGTGTCGGAAGATGCTAAAGCGACGGGGGCTGCTGACGTCGGAAAGGAAGCTGCCGTCGAAGCCGGCTGAGTCCTTGACGATGCTGTAGTCTGCGGCGATGTCATGTGATCACCTCGTAAGCCCGCACCTTGCGCGCGAGCAGCCAGACACATACTGCACAGACCAATGCGATCACCAGCCATGAAGCCCACAGCGGCGGCTCAAGCAGCACGATGTCAAAGAACTGTTTGTCGTAAATTGGGTTGGTAACCGTTCCCCGGACGGTTCCGGCTTGCCGCTCAAAAAGCCCGAACAGCCCGCGCCAGGCGCTATTCATCGTCGCCCACAAACTGACCAGATTGCCTGCGCGTGTGAG
>DASUSJ010000223.1:0-8908 GCA_036375155.1 Pyrinomonadaceae bacterium | reverse complement strand
CTCAGGCTCATCTTATGACCGCTTAGCCGCTCGAGTATGGCGAGGTAGTTCTTTGCAAACACTCGGGAGATCAAGCTGATCGCGCGGGCGTCTTTTCCGATCAGGATCCGGGGATTGCGATCTTTGATCCCCTGCAGGATCACATCAGCTGCGTCTTCAGGTGTGGTTCTCGCGACCTTGTCAAAAAACTTCACGCCCTGCTGTTTCCACTCTGCCGGTGTTCCTTCACCCAGCTTTGAGTTCCGGGCGATATTCGTTTTCACACCACCGGGATGCACACAAGAGACCGCAACGCCGGTTCCGGCGAGCTCGTGCCGCAAACTCTCGGTGAAGCCGCGAACCGCAAACTTCGACGCGCAATAGGCCGTCTGTTCTTCGGGAGCTATGAAGCCGAAAACGCTCGAGACATTGACCACGTGCGCGCTCTCCTGTTCCAGCAGTGTGGGCAGGAATACTTTCGTGCAATAGACTACTCCCCAGAAATTGATACCCATCAGCCACTGAAAATCGTCAACGCTCACATGTTCGAACCGTCCTATCAGGCCCACACCGGCGTTGTTAATAAGGTGGGTGACCCGGCCATGCTTTGCCAGAACTTCGTCAGCGAATTGCCTGATGGCCGCCAGGTCGGATACATCAAAAACGTGGGCCGAGAGAGGTACGCCGAGAGTCTCCACCATTGCTGCGGTTTCCATCAAACCCTCTTCGTTGACGTCCGAGATAGCGATTCCCGATATTCCCTCTCGCGCCAGACGTACCGCAAGTGCCTGACCGATCCCTGACGCGGCACCGGTTACAACAGCAACGCTGTGTTTCGATAACGTCATGTTACCTCCATCCCCTCACTCAGCCTGACGATCTCCATGCCCTCCGTGACGTTGGTCCTGCATGCGATGACCGCCTGTTCTTTATCCCCGTTTCTGATCCACACCTGGCAATTTAGACATTCGCCGTTCCAGCAGAAGTCGCCGTACGATATAGCATCCATATCGAGGTACTGCAGCCCGCGTAGAATGGAATTCTTCTCGGGCACCTCGCGCTCGGTGTCGAGGACCTTGATTCTGATGAGACGCTCGTACGGTTCGAAGATTTCCGGATGATCCATGGATGGGGAATATGATAGCGGTTTACCGAAGCAGGCGAAAACCCGAGGTGGGAGTTGATAGTTGACCTGATAGTTGACACCAGCAGCGGACAGTGGACAGATGACAGTCAGGGACAAGACCGCGACCGCCACGAAACGAACTGTCAACTGTCAACCGTCAACGATCAACTCTCAAATCAACTATCAACTGGCCCGTCGCTTTGAACTTAAACCCCGCTTCGATAAACTAAAACCGTTGAAGGAGAAAACTGATGTCGATCGTAATGTACGTAAAACCCGACTGTCCTTATTGCCAGCGGGCCCGCGATTATTACAACGAGAACAACATCCCGTTCATTGAGTATGACGCTCAGAACGACAAGGAGCGGCAGCGCGAGATGCTGCAATTCACCGGTGGCGACGTGACCGTTCCCGCGATCGTAATGAACGGCGAGTATGTACAATCGGGCTGGGGCGACCCGCCCCGTGGCTGAACGATCCACATCGAGTAGCCGCCAGTTTGGCGGCCCTTTCAATTTCGGGTCACGGATTTTGGATTTTGGATTTGCAGGATTAGACTGTATGGGCGCGTTCTACGAGTGGGTCTGGCGGTCAAAGATTCGGGCGATCCCAAATCCGAAACCCCAAATCCAAAATCCCTATGGTTGGTTCGCAAATTAACCAATACAAAATCCAGGAAAAGATCGGCTCGGGCGGACAAGGGACGGTTTACAAGGCCCTCGATACAAAACTCAACCGCACTGTCGTAATCAAGATCCTCCCTCCGGAGCTCACCCAGAAAGCAGCAAACTTCAAACGTTTCGAACGCGAGGCGCAGCTTTGTTCCCAACTCGACCATCCGAACATCTGCACGATCTATGATTTCAACGAGGAGAACGGCGTGTTCTACATCGCGATGCAGTACGTCGAGGGTAAGAACGTTCGCCAGCTCGTTTCGGGTCGTCCGCTCGAGCTCCGGAGCGCTCTTTCGGTCGGGATCCAGGTCACCGACGCCCTGGCGTATGCTCATTCCAAGAATATTATTCACCGCGATATCAAGGCCGGGAACATAATGGTCACTCCCGGCGGCCAGGCGAAGATACTCGATTTCGGTCTCGCCAAACTTCTCGAAGACGAGCAGATCGAGGAAAATCGCGGGCTCGATCGTACCGAGATAACGGAGCTCGGGATTCCGTACGGGACAGCGACCTATGCCGCGCCTGAACAGGCTAAGGGTGAGCGGGCGGACGAGCGATCCGATATTTTCTCGACCGGTGTGCTGCTTTACGAAATGCTGACCGGCATATGGGCATTCCAGGGAAAGACGGTCATCGATGTCCGGCATCAGGTGCTTTATGGAACGCCAAGGCCTCTGTCGGAAATGCGTCAGGATCCGCTTCCACCCAGGCTGCAGGCCATCGTCGACAGGGCCCTGCAAAAGGAGCCGAAGAACCGCTATCAAAAGATCTCGCAGATGCGCGACGACCTCCGGGCGGTCTTGCAGGAGGTCGCCGGAGCTCAGCTAATGGCCGGAGACACTTATGCCCCGAGTCATCTCGATGGCGGTGTTTTCAAACGTGCACTTAACTGGTTCACCGGAAAATCCACTCCTGAATCCACGTCTTCGCAATTCACGCCTTCGGTGTCGAACCCGCCGTCCGCTGGAACTGATCTGTCCGCGACGTCCGCGGGCAGCGAAAAGAAAAGCGTCGCGATCCTTCCGTTTGCAAATCTCAGCGGCGAAGCAAGCGCGAACTTTTACGAATTTGCACTCGCCGACGCGGTTATCACCGAGCTTGCACAACTGCGTTCGTTGATCGTCCGGCCCAGCTCAGTGATCGCAAAGTACCAGGGCAAAGAGATCGACCCGCGTGAAGCCGGGCGCGACCTTCGAGTACATGCAGTGCTTTCGGCAGGATTTCTGCGGAGCGGCGACAAATTGCGCGTGACGGCCCAGTTGCTGGACGTACTGACGGGGGAAATACTTTGGAGTGACCGTATCGATGCGGAGGGAAGCGATATTCTCACCCTGCAGGATGGCATCGCGCAGCGGATCCTCGAAGGTCTGAGGCTGGAGCTTTCCGATCACGAGCAGGAGAAACTTGGCCGGCGGCTGACGGACAACGCAGAGGCGTGGGAAGAATACCTGCGCGGCCGCGACAATTTCGGGCGATTCATTTTCCGCACGTTGTCTCCCGAAGATTGCGATGCTGCGATCCAGAATTTCAAGAACGCGATCGATCTGGATTCGCACTTCGCCCTGGCCTACAGCGGACTCGGTGCATGTTACGCAAATCGATTCTTCAAGGGACTTGGTGAACCGGACGATTACACGTTAGCCGAGACCGCATTCACAAAGGCGTTCTTCTATGACCCGAATGTTGTCGAAGCTCGCGTGCTAATGACGATGATCTATATGGCCCGCGGGGAAAAGAAGAAGGCCCGCGCCGAGATAGAGCTGCTTCAGAAACAATTCCCGAACGAAGCACCGCTTTATTTCATGAAGGGCGTGATCAACCGGCTCGATGGAAACTACGAGGAATCACTGAAAGCGTTCGAAAAACTTTCGCGCCTCGACCCTGCGGCCCGCGCCGTGTGTGCATATAACCGCGCGCGCATCTTCATCTACAAAAGGGAGTATGATCGGGCGATCAAAGAGATAGAGTGGGGCGAGAAAGCGGAACCCGATCACCCGATGCTGAAGATCTTCCGCTCGGGCGTTTACTATTATCGCGGCGACAAGGATATGGCGATCGATCTGATGAGCGAGGTGCTCGCCGATCACCCTGAAATGGATGGCATCAGACCGCTTTACGCAATTTACCTGGCTGGTGCAGGTCGATCCGCCGAAGCTCGTGAGCAGCTGTCCGATGATGCACTTGCCGTTTCGAAATCTGATCACGACATGGCTTACTGGGTGGCCTCGACCTATGCGCTGCTCGGTGAGAAGGATCTCGCATTCAAATGGCTGAACCGTGCTGTAAAGCTCGGCAACCAAAACAAGCCTCACTTCGAACGCGACAAAAGCCTCGATCCCCTCCGCGACGATCCGCGTTTCGCCGAACTAATGGAAAAGGTGAGCAATGGAGAGTAGTTGATAGTTGATGGTTGACAGTTGTTCGGCTGGTAGACCCTACTTTGTGCCTTGTTCCTCCTGACCTCTCTTTCCGCCTTCTGCCTTCTGCTACCGCTTCCCTTCTCCCGGTCGATACTTCACGATCGCCTGCTTCTCTACGTCAGCTTTTGTGAACGCTACCTTTTTCATTTCACCCTTGGCAAACATCTCGGCCTGATCGGCATGCCATGGTGACGACGGGATGTTGCTCTGACCGTACGCCAGGATCGAAAGAGCCCGCGGTGTGTCGCCAAATTCCACGGCCAGGACCCAACCGTCACCACCTGTCGCGACCAGCTTGCCGTCGTCCGAGCGTGTGAATCCCATTATGCGGAAGCAGCCCATGTCGTTCCCGCAGCCTCCGACCGGAACATCGACAGTCCCCCGGCGCACGCGGTGCGCATCCCCCCAGGTTACGTCGATCGCGCCGTAACGCCTTTTCACTTCCGCTACAGCAGTGACGAACGATTCGACCGCACGCGGAATGTCTGCGAGGCCGCGCGGGGTATTGAACGGTTCGCTTACGCTCCAAACCTTTGCAAAGCGCTGGGCATTCGGGACCATCCGCGGTTCCGGTCTTCGAAGACCCGAGTACGTGAACCACCATTCTTCAAAGAGGGTCGATCCGCGGCTGTCGGGCGACGTCGTGTTGTTCCAACGTTCCAGCAGCGCTGCGGCTGTCGCAACATCCCCCGTCGGATTCGTTGCCCTGACCGCAGCGATAAGGTCAGCCTTCACTCGGTCTGCAAGCAGTGTCCGGTAGTTGTGCTTCAAACGCACGACGTCTTCCAAGCTGTATTTTTCATCGCCGCCTATCAGCTGGATCGCGAGCTGGCTGCGGAGCGAAAGCTCGGGCTCTTCGAAATTTGGGTACGCATTCGTTGGATCGACCGCACCGCGGACGTTCGTGTAATGATGCGAACTGTTCTCGTTGTGAATATAGCCGCCCGGTGGGTTAAGCACCTGCGGGAGTGATTCAAACGGTACGTACTTCGTCCAGATATCCGAAGTCTTTAGTGCCGGGATCGCCACAGTGTCGTCTGTCGGAGCGTGCGGCAACAGCGGCAGCGCCGCATTCCAGAGGTAGTAGATATTTCCGTCGCGATCTGCGTAGGTAAAGTTCGATGTCATGCGTGCACGCATCTTCATCGCCCCCTGCCATTCTTTCAGCGACGTCGCCCGCATCATCCGAAGGAATTGATCGCCGCCTCGTAGCTCGCCGTCGCCCGCGAACTTCATTACGTAGATCTTGCCCGCTGCGCGATGGATAACGGGACCGAGCGGCGTCGACCAAAACTCCCGCGTCTCGGTCGAGATGCCTTCACCGTTTCGCCAACTGACCGTAAACAGATCCCGCTTGAGTGCATGCGAACCGCCGTCGAATAAGTAATGATCAGGCTTCGTCGGATCGACATCGAGGGCGTAGATCTCGTCCAGGTCCTGCGAGTTGTTCGTCGTCGACCACCCGAGATGCTTATTGAATCCACCGATCACCGCGAATGCACTGCCGATCCGAAAATCGCCGTAGAAATCGATGACGCCCGGTACCGTTAGATGGGCTTCGTAATAGCCGGCCGTCCACGCGAGATGAGGGTTGCGAAGAAGTATCGCTTTACCCGACTTTGTCCGGCTCGGCGCGAACGCCCACGCATTCGAACCGTCATTCGATTGTGATCGTTGTTCGTTGTTCGTGGTTCGTTGATCGTTGATCGTCGTTCGTGGATCGTTCCGTGTGTTTTCGTATGAGCTCGTGGTTACAGCTCCGGATGAATGCTGCAACCAAGAACCAACACCTAAGGATTGACTTGTAAAAACGGTCCCTACGCTAAGCCTCTCCCGCTCCGCGTCTCTGCGATCCCGCGGTGCATCAAACTTTCCCTCGTCTCCAGCCCTCGTCGGTCGCGCCGGATCCGGCGGATTCATCCGGTTCAGAAAGTTCCGCACCTTTCTAACCGGCAATTGCGGCATCTCAGCCGCCGCTACATCCTGACCCGTAAAATCGGTCGGCATGTGAGGTGAAAACCGGTCGCGATGAAGCTCTATATAGCGGTTCACCCCTGCCGCGAAGCCCTCGTACACGTCTCGAACGTCTTTGGACAGCGAACCGTAATTCTTCAGCGCACGTGCACGATGCCGCAGCACGAGAAAATCCGATTCGACGCGCTGGTATCCTTCGATCAACGAGAGCCGGCCGGTCGCTTCGAGTAATTCCATCGGCGTCACCGTCCCGTAGTCTTCACACTGCAGCCACGCCAGCGCGTATCCCGCCGCTCGAAGATTCTCCGCCCGGATGTGCGGCACGCCATGCGTCGTGCGGATCACCTCGACCTGTCGCCAAAGCCCCCGATCACGACTTGTCTCAAGCCGAACATCCGCCAATCCCTGTGCCTGCGACGTTGTTGCTGCACCTAAAACGATCAGCGCGATGAACGCTTTGAAAAACCAGTTCCCTATCATGCTGGAATTGTCGTTCGGGAGCATGAAGGAATCAAGCCCTCGGCAAGACGGTCCGGCTTGCGTTCCGTAAACCCGACACCACATCCCACATTCCAAATCCGAAATCCTACCTCCCACATCCCACATCCCAAATAAAAAACGGGGAGGCCTTTCGGCCTTCCCCAAAAAAGCAAAGGAAATACCTGATGCTCGTATTAGAAGCTGAACTTAGCTCCGAGCCTGAAGGCGGACGGATATTGGAAGATCTGTCCACTTCCGAAGAACGGATTAGGAACGTTCGGCGTACCCGCAACGCCGAGCGTGATGAGCTGGGTCTGATCCAGAACCAGTGCACGCTGCGTGTTGGTCACGTTGAACCAGTCCGCGGTGAAGCGAAGCTGCATGTTCTCAGAGAACTTGATCGGGTAGTAGAGTCCGAGATCGATATTCCAGGTCGTCGGCGTTCGGGTCGAGCCTATAGCACTCGAGATACCGCCGTTCCCGTCGATCGATGCAAGGTCCGGAATGATCGCCGTCCCACGCGGAACAGCAAATCCCTCGTTGTTCCCATAGACCGGGTGAGGGATCAGAGCGTTGAAAGGAACGCCGCTCTGAACGTAGAAGTTGCCCGAAACAACAAGTCTGAACGGGGTCTCGTAAGAGCCGTTGAACTTGAACTGGTGCGGACGATCGTTCGGAAGACGTCCGTACGTGTTAGCCAGAAGGCTGACGAGGTCGAACAGCGAAGTGATGTTCGGGTCCGCCTGACCATTGTCGTTACGGAACAAGCCTTCGTAGTTTCCGATCAAGCTCGAGTACACGTAAGACGTATTGAACGAGAAGTTGTTCGAGAACCTTCTGTTCAGCGTGAACTCGAGACCGCGGTAGAACCGACGAGCACGTCCGAAGCATCCGATGTCCGGATTGCTGCAGGCGAGAAACTCCGTGTTGCCGAGCAGACCGCCGGGTCCGGGAGGAAGCGGTTCACCTGGATTGAACAGGAAGTAATGGTCACCATCGTCGAATGATCCGTCTTCGATAACCGTTCCCTGAGCCCGGTAGATGCCGCGGAAGCCGAACGTCATGTTGTTCATCAACTGATGTTCGAAACCAGCCGTCCACTCGTTGACCGTCTGTGGTTTCAGACCGACGTCGATCGGCGTCGGGTCAGCACCGAGGTTGCGGGTGTTGAAGTTGGTTGCGATCGTCGCATTCAACGGAGCGCTGTAGCGATTCACGTTGAAGTTTTTGTCGGTCTGACTGCCACCGCCGCCTGCGCGAACGTTGAGATCGAGCGGAATCGGCGTCTCCACGAACCGTGCATAGTTCGCAAAGATCTTCGTGCGGCCTCTGCCCCACGGATCCCAAGAGAACCCGATGCGGGGCTGGAGAACGTCAAACAAGTTGTTGAGTTTCAGGTACGACTCCCCGTTCGCATCGCGCGCCTGCTGGAGATCCCAGCGGACGCCGAGGTTGAGCTGGAGGTTGTTTCGCACGCGCCAGTCGTCTTGCACGTAGAAGCTCTCGACATCCGTCTCGGTCTGGGCATTCAGACGAAAGTCGCGAACGCGTGTCGTCAGACGAACCAGGACCGGGTTGTTGTTCAGTTCGTTCGCCGTGACAGCGCCTACCTCGATGGACGTGGCTCCACCCGGAAGAGGCTGACCTGCCATCTGAAGTGCAGCCAGGTTCTGGGCGGCGAATGACTGTAGAATGCCCGGCCCGGCAGCGATGTTCGCATTGAGCGGGCAGACGACCGCGGTACCGCGAATCGTACAAACCTCGAAATTGTTCGTCACACGGAAGCCGCTGACGGTTCTATTGTCGAGGTCCGTGCCGTTATTAAAGGGCACGCCAAGCGGGTTATCAAACACATTGTTCGGGCCGGTCGATGCCTGGAAGATGTCGTACTTGTTCCGGTAGAACTCGAAACCGTACTTAAGGGTGTGGTCGCTGAAGATATTCTGCAAGCGAGCCGCAGCTTCCCACCGGTCACGAGCCTGCTCCTGGTAAAGACCGAAGCCGGCGCTGCGGACGAATGCCCGCTGCAGAGTCCCGCCGGGAGCGTACGCATAGTCGACGAAACCAGTTCTTGTGATTCCCTGCACGCCGGTCTGGACGATCGGGGCGACGGTGTTGTCCGGGCGTAGTATCGCGAAGGCATCCGTCACGAGTGGAAGGTCCAGCGACGTCGCTGGAATGACGTTGTTTCTCTGGAAGTGCAGACCGAAAGAGAATTCACCGATCCAGTTTTGCCGGATATTGGAATTCAG
>DASUSJ010000222.1:0-14517 GCA_036375155.1 Pyrinomonadaceae bacterium | reverse complement strand
ATCGAGATGGCAAGCAACGGCTGATAAAAAGTCGCCGGATCGAACGAGAAGAACTTGAAGAACGTGTCGCCGACGAGTGGTATCTCACGGCGCTCCGACATCGCCGCCTGATAGCTTTCCATCGACTGGCGGTATCTCGCTTCGGCAGCTTTAGGATCGTCTTCGTAAGTAAGATCCGGCTGGTAGTAATCGGTTAACGCGGGAATTCGGTACGCATCGTGAAGTTTTGCGTTGATTGTGGCAAAGAACACTATCGAGATGACCAGTACGACCATCGCGCCGAACATCCAGCTGCCACGGTCCATGATGTCGCTCATCGAGGCAGCGGGACGCACGTAAAGTTGAAACAGAAGCTTGAGGTTTTCCATACGGGCGAATGGGTGAGATGCGAGATTTCGCTCAGACAGCGTAAGTCCGAGGCAAGAGGTTGTCAAGATTTTTTGTCCGGTAGTTTTCAGAGTAAGATTGAACCAACTGATCTCATTCTAGTTACACACGTAAACCGATGTCAGAAGCAACTGAAAAAGCCGCAGCAACACGTACTGAAACCGACTCGATGGGTGCCGTTGAAGTCGCTACGGACAAGTATTGGGGGGCCCAAACCGAGCGTAGCCTCCACCATTTCAACATAGGGTTCGACGTCATGCCGCGCGAGGTCATACGCGCCCTGGGAGTTCTGAAGAAGGCCGCGGCGATCGTCAATCACGAACTAAAACCGGACCTGATGACACGCGAGAAGCTGGATCTGATCGTTCGCGCGGCGGACGAGGTGATCGACGGAAAACTCGATGCGCATTTTCCGCTTCGCGTTTGGCAGACAGGATCGGGAACGCAGACGAATATGAACGCGAACGAGGTTATCTCGAATCGCGCTATCGAGATGGCCGGCGGCGAGATGGGCTCAAAGAAACCCGTCCATCCCAACGACGACGTGAATATGTCGCAGTCATCGAACGACACATTCCCAACCGCGATGTACATTGCGGCGGCAGAACGACTGACAGCTCTGATACCCGAAGTCGAGCGGGTCCGGGGTGCAATTGACGCGAAAGCAAAAGAGTTTTCCGATGTCGTAAAGATCGGGCGCACGCACCTTCAGGACGCTACGCCGCTGACGGTCGGGCAGGAATTCGGCGGCTGGGCAAGCTTGCTTACGCGGGATGTCGATCGGCTTAAAGCTGTGATGCCCGGTTTGCTGGATCTTGCGATCGGCGGGACGGCGGTCGGGACAGGGCTAAACGCGCATCCGGAGTTTGCCGAGCGGGCCG
This sequence comes from Pyrinomonadaceae bacterium, assembly GCA_036375155.1. Classification (GTDB taxonomy): domain Bacteria; phylum Acidobacteriota; class Blastocatellia; order Pyrinomonadales; family Pyrinomonadaceae; genus OLB17. Next base: position 13,249 of record DASUSJ010000222.1, on the reverse strand, counting down.
CGGCAAAGATCGCGGAGCTTACCGGGCTGCAATTTAAATCACATCCAGATAAATTCGCGGCGTTGTCCGCACATGACGAGATCGTGTTCGCGTCGGGTGCGCTCAAGACGCTTGCCGCGAGTTTGATGAAGATCGCGAACGACATTCGTTGGCTCGGTTCGGGTCCCCGCTGCGGAATCGGAGAGTTAGTCCTTCCGGAGAATGAACCCGGCTCCTCGATCATGCCCGGCAAGGTCAACCCGACGCAGAGCGAGGCGATGACGATGGTCGCGGCGCAAGTGATGGGCAATGACGCCGCGATCGGTTTTGCCGGGTCGCAGGGAAATTTTGAGCTGAATGTTTTTAAGCCGGTGATGATCCACAACTTTCTACACTCGGTCCGGCTGTTAAAGGACGCCTGCCGCGGCTTTGTCGATTTCTGCGTCGACGGCATCGAGCTAAACCGAAAGCAGATCCAGCGGTATCTCAACGAGTCGCTGATGCTCGTGACAGCTCTCAACCAGCATATCGGTTATGACAACGCCGCAAAGATCGCGAAAAACGCTCATCACAAGGGAATCTCGCTGAAAGAATCGGCGCTGGAGCTAGGATTGCTGACGGCCGAGAAGTTCGACGAGTTGGTAAAGCCGGAAGACATGACTCATCCGTAGCAACGCTGTGTGATCAGGCACATCGAGAACAATCCGGTGAAGGCTGGTTTGTAATGCACCGGGCGAGTGGCGGTTTTCTAGCGCGTGGGCCGCGGGTTGACGCTGCTTCCGCAGCATTGCAGGCGGGACGCCTGCGTTCCAGTCCGCGGGCGCGATCGCAGCAATAGGCGCGTGTTCCAGTCCCCTGGCGAGTCCCCCCAATCGACCTGAACCCTTCCGTCCGAATTACGATCTCAGAAAAAAGAAATAAACAACCGTCAGAAACACGACGATGAATGCGATCATGGCGGCGATCGCTATCGCTACAATGACGATCTTCAGGACAGGGCTTTTGGGTTTGGGTTCCTCCTGTACGGGTACAACCGCCGCGGCTGGTGAGGCCGGCGCTGCCGATGTCGTGTCGTTTAGTGTGACGGGCTGCCCGTCTGACGATCGAGGCGGATCTGTCGGGACATCTTGTTTTGCAAACCCCCGTGGCAAGCGACCGCTTGTTTTTCTGAATACCGGTTCCGGCATTCTCCACACTTCGGGCTCGGGATTCGGCGCCGTCGTATTCAGATCTTCGTCGACAACGGGGATGTTGTTCACATCTGCGGTCATACCCAAAATCAGCCGCTCAAAGGCGGTACTCCAAACTTACTTCTGCAGGTCCAGCACGTCCGATCGGGTAATGATCCCGGTGATCCGTTTGAAATCCTCGATCAGTACGGCCGGCGCTTTCTGTAATTTTGTCTTGATCTCACGCAAGCTAGTGTCAACCTCGATGACCGGGAAGCTGTCGTCCATCACATCGCGAACCTTCGAATCGATGAGGTCGCGATTGCTGAGAAGTTTCGTCAGCACCCGGCTTTCACGAAGGCTGCCGACCGACCGATTATCCTCGAGAACAGGGATCTGCGTCACGCCGCTCTGCGACATCTTTTCAAGGGCCGCTCCCACGGTATCGTCCGGACCGACGAATATCAGCTCAGCCGGCGCACCTCCGTTCTTAGTTTCGTTGATCAGACCCGCCGTGATCCGTTGCGGTTCGAGAAGCAGCTTTTCTTTCATCCACTCATCGGAGTGGAATTTGGTCAGATAGTGCTCGCCGGTGTCGCACACGATAAAGACGACGATGCCCGACTCATCCAAACCTTCAGCGACCGTGAGCGCCGCCGCAAAGTTAGTTCCGGTAGATCCGCCGCAGAATATTCCTTCACGTCTGGATAACTGCCGGGCGAGCTCGAACGAGTCTCTATCTGTCACGTTGATGATCTCATCGATCACATTCATATCGGCATTACCGACCGGCAGGCTCTGGCCGATTCCTTCGACAAGATATGGCGTCGCTTCAGGAAACCGGCCTGTATCTTTGTAACTTTTGAAGATCGAGCCATACGGGTCCGCTCCGATGATCTTGATCTTCGGGTTCATTTCCTTCAGGTAACGCCCGGTTCCCGTAATCGTGCCGCCGGTGCCGATACCCGATACAAAATGGGTGATCTTTCCGTCAGTGTCGTTCCAGATCTCGGGACCTGTTGAGCGGTAATGTGCCTCCGGATTTGCGGGGTGATTATATTGGTCGGGGTAGAACGAGTTAGGTGTCTGTTGGGCGATCCGCTTGGCGGTTTCTACATAATGGTCCGGGGTTCCGTGCTTGGCGGCTGCAGGGCATACAACGATATCCGCCCCGAGCGATTTCAGGTACCGCATCTTTTCAACAGACACCTTGTCGGTCAGCACAAAGATCGATTTGTAGCCGCGCACGGCTGCAACCAGCGCCAGGCCGATACCGGTGTTACCGCTCGTGGCTTCGATGACCGTTCCGCCTTTCTTGAGAACCCCTTCTTTCTCAGCCCAGTCGATCATTGACACGCCGATTCGGTCTTTGACCGAATAGCCCGGATTCAGGCTTTCCATTTTTGCCAGGATCTTCGCCTTTATCTTCCGCTGTTTTGTTATGTGATTGACCTGGACTAGCGGAGTGTTGCCGATCAGTCCCAAAATATCGTTATAAACTTTCATTACAAATCGTTCTTTAGGTGCGGGCGTATACGAAAGTTTATGGCGAAAGGTGAGTATGAGCAAGGACACGCCGATGGATGCGGCTAATCCGATGGGTAAAGAATGATCGGAGACCTGACGGAGCGCACCGAAACGGACAAAAAAAAGCCCCGGGTATTTAACGCGGGGCCCTGGCCTCAAGAATCGATTCACAAAATGTGCACCGGCAAAGCCTTAAATGTCTGGATGGTCTCAGTAACTTTGAATATTCAAGATCGATCGGAGGATCGAGTTAAGTATATTCATCGATCCGCCCTGTCTGGTGGTCGCTGCCGTGATCAGCTCGGCCTTCGTTCCTTCTTCGAATTGCCCTGGACGCTAGCCAGCTCACTTCCAAACCCGGCAAGCATATTCTAGTGCCGCAGTGCCGCGGCCAATTTCGTAAGATCAATCAAAATCAAAATGAGCTCGTTCCTGCCGTTTTCTGCCCGCTGTTTCTGCCGGGCATTCTGGATGAGTGCGCGAGTTTATCGACTTTCAAAAATCTCTTTGAGCAATAAACGAGCCAGCGAGTCCCTTCTCATCGTCCGCCTACTTTTAGTTTCAGGGACGAACCAGTAGGTCGCGTCACAACGCTGGCTTGTGAGATGAGTTCCGGGTATTCATACCCTTTACGGGAACGACGAGGACACGCCCGCCTTCAGTTTCCCACCGGTCGGTCGCTTTGTCCTCGTCGCTCATTTCTCCGTTCAGTTCAAGAGACAGTATGTAACGTAAGGCTGCCAGAGTCCGTGCGCCGCCGCACATATGGATCGAATAGGTGGACGATGGGGGTTGATAATTACGGGTTTAGCGCCCCTGCGAGACGTATTTGCCGAGAAGGCGGTCGTATTCGTCCTTCACGACCCGGTAACACTCACATGCGGCTTGTTCCAAAGCGTCGCGATCAAGCATCGTGATCGTGCCGCGAACGTATTTGATGAGCCCTTTTTCCTGGAGGTGCCCTGCCGCGATCGATACACCTTCGCGGCGGACGCCAAGCATGTTTGCGATGAGGTCGTGCGTCATGATCAGCTTGTTTGAGCGAAGCAGGTCATGGTTGATCAGAAGCCAGCGGCATAGCTGCTGTTCAACCGAATGCAGCCGGTTGCATACCGCGGTCTGCGAGATCTGCGTCATAAGGGATTGAGTGTAGCGGAGGAGGATCTGCTGAAATACCCCGCCCCGTCTGAATTCGTCGGTCAGAGGTTTTGACGGCAATCTGAACGCATTTCCAGCGCTCTGAACTACGGCGCGACTCGGTGTCGTACTGCCACCCATGTAGAGTGCGATTCCGACGAGACCGTCGTTGCCAGACATTCCGATCTCGGCTGTGGAACCGTTCTCCATGATGTACAGCAGCGAGATGATCGCCGTCGTCGGAAAATAGACATGATCAAGCTGCTCGCCTGATTCGTAAATCACATCGCCAAGCGACAGCGATACCGGTTCCAGGTAAGGTTCTAAGCGACTGAATTCGTCCGCCGGCAATGCCGCGAGCAGATGATTCATCAGCGCGTCATCCGTTTTCTTGACTACGCTCATACTGTCGGTCGAGTCCGAAAATGATATCACAACTGATATAGCTTATGCCTTTAGGGTCAAGCCGAAAAGAATTACCTGTTTGTGTGCTACCGCACGGACGGCGGCCAACTGTGTCCGTTACTATGAGTGTGCATCAATCCATAATTAAAACGACGAATGACGAGCCAGCTTCCTATACGCTCGATACGCCAGGAATGAAACAAGTTGTGATCAAAGTAATCAAGAGGACGACGGTGGCGGATATCCCTCATGTCCTGCCTACAAAAAGTCTCCCCGTGCGACCTGTAACGGTGACGACCACGGTCAAAGACTGGATCGCCGAAAGCCGCAAAAACAGAATTGAGAAAGACAACTCTGCCCGAAACACGATCGCAGGCTGGACAGCCGAACCCTAGACTTAATAAACCCTCACCCTTGAACGAACGAGCCAGGGAATGCAACAGAGAACGGGGGACCATGCAATGGTTCTCCAGTTCTTCTCTCTAGTCTGACGACTAAAGGAGTGCCGCCAAATGAATACCAGTGAACGCCTTCGCGTCTTGTATGTAGAAGACAACTCGGACTCTTTCGAAATGCTGCGAGTGATGCTCGGTTTGTCTCAGATCGATTTGGAACGGGCGGCCAGCCTGGGCGAGGCATTGAGGCGGGCGGGATCGGACCGATTCGATCTGTATCTACTCGACTCCGAATTACCAGACGGCAGCGGAACCAGTTTATGCCGCACCCTTCGCACGGTCGATCCAAGTGTGCCGGTGCTCTTCTATTCAGGCGTTGCCCAGGCTGAAGAAATCAAGTTGGCAGTGGCTGCAGGAGCCGACGGATATATCACCAAACCATACTCGGATGAACTCGCTCCAACCATTACTCAGTTGGTGGCGAATCGCCGCGAAAATTCGCTTATGCCGGAGTCTCTCTCTCCCTTTGCCGTCGCAGCATAGATTCGCGGCTTCGGAGCAGTTTCGAAGGGTCATCTGTGATCACACCATAGAGCCGGCGCTTCGCCGCCCGCGTTACCCATCGAGCAGTGTTTACTGTCCATACGGTAATGCTCATCCCATGTTTCTCAGCCTGTCGCACCAGTTTCCGACTAACTAATGCCTTATGTACGGAAAGGTGATCGGCTCCGAGTTCGTGAGCGATATTGATCAGGTATTTCTCCTTACGAAGGAGCCGCATGATCTTGGGTGCGAAAAGTGCGGCGGTTTGGACGCCCGGCAGGATGGCCCGGGTCTGCGGAATGACGGCGAGATGAAAGCTTTCGATGATAACTCTTTTTAGCAAAGACGAACCGGCGACATCACGACAAACTGCATCAACAATGGACGAAACCTCCCGCTCGGATTCACACTTCATTTCAAGGTAGATCGGACCGTCGACGCCTTCCAGCAGCTCAAGAACTGATCGAAGGCGGGGGATCCCTTCAGCGGCAAATTCCGCGCGGGCGTGACGCGGATGAGCGATGTTGAACCACGATCCGGCGTCGAGACGCGAGAGTTGTTCGGCCGTCAGGTCGGTGACACGTTCGTTTACGCCCGCTGTTCGCAAAAGCGTAGCGTCGTGGATGACGACGGGAACACCGTCCTTCGAAAGCCGAACGTCGAATTCAACACCGTCAGCACCGACCTCGATGGCGCGCTTGAAAGCAGCGAGCGTATTTTCTGGTGCAAGGGCACTCGCGCCGCGGTGAGCGATGATCAACGGCTCGTTCATAGTTCCGATTACAGAGTTCGGAGTTCAGAGTGTCGAGCTGTGGCATCCACCGGCTAACGTCCGCCCTCTAAACGCTAAACTCTGAACTAAAAAAGCTAAGTTTTTTCAAGCAGAAAGACGGTCTTCGACCAGCCTATGGGCTCGGTGGTAGGGAATTCGTGGTTGCCGACGATCCTGAAGTAACGTTCCGAGATCCGCTTCACATCTTCCATCGGGTGGATCTTAAATTTGTAGAGAAGCTCTAGAACGCTCCCGACAAGTGAAGGTTTGACGGGTATGAAAACGAGTTTTCCGCCCGGTTTGAGAACGCGGGCCAGCTCTTTGAGGCCATCGTCGAGTGAGACATACTCGAGCACACCGCATGTAAGCACGAGATCGAAAGTGTCGTCACCGAATGGAAGCTGAAGCACATTCCCTTGCAACGATTCGATATTAGCCGAATCCACCGACCGTTCCTTTTCAAACTGCTCGCGCGCGATCTTAAGCGAGTTGATCGATAGATCAAAAGTTATCGTTTTCTTAGGACGAAAACCCGCGTCCTGAAAGCCGAGGGTTACAATGCCGGTCCCGCTGCCGGCGTCCAGGACAACCGATTCACCGGTGATGTCGAGCTCAAGTGAGCGGAGGTAGTTTGCAACGGATTTGCGATAGCCGTTCACCTTGAGTGCGAGGTTGTGCACATCGGCGATGCGGTCGTAAAAATTCTGCGTTTTATTTTCAGCGCGCTTTTGGCTGCCTTTTGCCATCGTTCTAGTGTTCCGAACAGCTTCCGGTCGAGCTGCTGGATTCCAACAAACGTAAGTTTGTCGAACTTTTACTTTTCGTTCAGTAGTTTTACCACCATCGCGCGCAGTTCCTCGATGCGACTGGGGTTCGTTCCACTTTCGATGTAACGTATCACGCCGTTTCGATCGATCAGAACCGCCGTCGGGAGCGACGTCGCGGAATAGAGCAGCTGAGTCTGCTGATCGTCGGCCACCGCAAAGTCGTACGCAAGATTGTATTTTTCCTTGAAGCGTTTCAGAAATGCGATCTCGTTTGGATGATCGACCGGGAAGCCTTCGGCCCGACCGTAGTACCGCGTCATTCCAATGATCACGAGACCGTCGCGCGCGTAGTCCTGATGCCACTCGGCAAGCGATGGAAAGGCGTCGAAACACGGGCCGCACCATGTCGCCCAGAAATCCAGAAGGACGACCTTACCTTTTAGCGACGCGATGGTTTTTGGCGCGCCCGGAAACCACTGCTCGATGCCGATGAATTCCGGCGCAGGCGAGGCCAGCAGTTTATACTGTCTCTCGCGTCTCTTCAGCCTCTGCAGTGCCTCGTTCTGGGTTCCCTTCGAAGCAAAATCTTTTCCCGCCTGGATCAGCGCCGCCAGGTATGTCTCCATCCCGACCGCCTTGCGACCTGACTCGATCTGATAGGTGATAAGTTTGTCGGCGGCGTAATAAAAGAATATCGGTGAATTGATCAACGATGCGACCTTCTTCATATCTTCGAGGGCTGCATCCGCCCCTTTGACATCTCCCGAATCGCGGCGTGCCTCGAACAAAAGCATCCCCGCATCGAGCACTGCATCAGCGGCGTTAACCTTCGCCGTCGGGTCCTGGACCAGTGCCTTCGACGCTTCGTAGCTCTTGCTTGCATGAGCGGCAGCTTTGACGTAATCCTTCGTCGCTATGTACGACTTCGCGAGCTCGCTGTTCATTCGCCAGCGATCACTCATCTTCGTCGTTCCGCCGCCCTCGTATTCGCCAAGATACTTGAGAGCCTCGTCGAAGCTCTTTTGCTTTGCAAGAACGTAGACCAGGATCGATCGTGCGTTTTGTACGCGCTCGGGTATCTGATCGGTCGATTCGAGATACCGCTTCAGCGTCTCCGTGGTGCCATCCAGATTCTCCGCGATCCAGTGGAGAAGCCCGACGTAATAAATATCCTCTCCCGTGAGATTCGCCCGAGCCGAGGCGGAAGTTGCGTACTTCGCGGCAAGCTGGCGCTGCTCGCGTTCGGTCTGAAGACGAAGGCGTTCGCTGTAGGCGATCTTCTTCTGCTCGAACTCGGCGAACTTGGTCTTGTTGTAGGCATTCGCCTCATCGAACATCTGCTTTACGGTCAGGTCCGCGGCGACAGCCGTCGTGACCGCACCGGTAGGACTGACTCGACGCGATTGCGCGAACGATGTAAGCGTGAAGATCGAGATGAGGATAAGTAGTGCAGGACGCATCTTTAATTCTTTGATTCGTAACATTCGGAACCTGACGCGGATCGCCGCGTGCGATCATCAATAACCCGCATTCGTCGCCATACGTGAAAATCTATCGGGGCGGAACAGGTCAAAAAAATCCGAATGACCTCCATCGACGATCTTGTCCGCAACGATCCGGGCAGTACACGGAGCGAGCAGGATGCCGTTTCGATAATGCGCGGTCGCGACGATGACATCCTCAAATCCGGGAACAGGTCCAATTACTGGGAGAGCGTCGGCCGCAAATGGCCGCAGCCCTGCCCAGGTTTCGACGACCGCAAATTCCGTAAGGCCCGGTGCCATCTCGAAAGCAGCCCTCGTGAGCGAATCGATGCCTTCGACCGTGATGGACTTATCAAAACCGACGTCCTCAACCGTTGCACCCACCAGCAGACGACCGTTCGCCCGCGGAACAAGGTAACCGCGCGGGCTGAAAACCACATGACGAAGCATCCCAGTTCCGGTTTCAAACGCTGCCATCTGGCCCTTTATAGGCTTAACATCGAATCCCACGGCGGCAGTGCCGATTTTGATGAGAGATGTCCACGCACCGGTTGCAAGCACAGTTGTCTCCGCGTTTAGGTCTCCCTTTGAGGTTCTTGCACCAGTAACGCGGTTACCGTCGGTCAATAATTCCGATACTTCCGTGTGCTCCAGCAAACGGATGCCTCTGTTCTCGGCCGACCGTCGGAGGGCGGTCATTAACTTCCGATTTTCTACCTGCCAGTCATTTCGAAAGAGGATACCTTCGGGGACCTGGCGTGAAAGCGCCGGCTCGATGTCAAAGATCTCCGCACCCGAAAGGCGTTCGCCGCCATGCCGCGGGAGATGAGCGGCATCGTTTTCGGTCAAGGCGATACAGATCGTCCCGCTGCGATCGAGTTCAATATCGATCCCGGTCTCGCTTAACAGTTCATCCGACAGGTCGGGATACAGGTCGAGCGACTCAGAGCAGAATCTGTGAAAACCGTCCGACAACGGCGCCTCGATATTAGGAGCCAGCATGCCCGCCGCAGCCCAAGACGCCTCGGCGCCGATAGTACCGCGTTCGACGACCGTTATCCGCTCAACACCGCGGCGAACGAGTTCGCGCGCGATCGTGAGTCCTATGACGCCGCCGCCAATTATCAGAACTTCGGGGTTCATTTAGAAAAGTATAGGTTAAACGGCGGGAAAGCATGAAGGAAGACCGCAATAACGGGCGGCTTTCATACCGCGGCCAGTAGTGTCGTAATTTGTGTTGCTGGTCTAGACGGGTTTCTTTTCTTTCTTCCTTTGCGTCCTTAGCGAGCTTTGCGTGAAAATCTTCTTTTTTTCTCACGCAAAGCTCGCCGAGCCGGGCACAACCCCACGGCCCGTCTCCTTTATCCTTTACCTGTGGTCACGTAAGATAGACTGAAATTATGAAACACACGGTCACACTTATCCCCGGCGACGGTATTGGGCCGGAAATCGTCGCGGCGACAGTCCGCGTAATCGAAGCCTCCGGCATAGACGTCAAATGGGAAACGCACATCATGGGCTCGCAAGCGCTCGAAAAATACGGGACGACCCTACCTGACGAGACCATCGAATCGATTCGCCGAAACAAGGTCGCGCTAAAGGGCCCGCAAATGACGCCTGTCGGAAAGGGTTTTACGTCGGTGAATGTCGGTCTGCGAAAGGCGCTCGATCTCTATGCAAACGTTCGGCCGGTCAAGAACCTACCCAATGTGCCGAGCCGTTACTCGAACGTCGATCTCGTGATCGTTCGCGAGAACACCGAGGGGTTATATTCCGGTTTAGAGCACACCGTAATTCCGGGCGTGGTCGAGAGCTTGAAGATCGTTACAGAGAAAGCGTCGATGCGAATAGCGAAGTATGCCTTTGAGTATGCGCGGCTGAACGGCCGAAAAAAGGTCACGTGCATTCACAAAGCGAACATCATGAAGCTCTCCGACGGTCTGTTTCTCGAGTGCTTCGAGAAGGTCTCCAAGGATTATCCGGAGATCGAGGCGGACAACAAGATCGTCGACAATGCCTGCATGCAGTTGGTTATCAAACCGGAACAGTTCGACGTTTTGGTCCTCGAAAATCTATACGGCGATATTGTCTCGGACCTTTGCGCCGGCCTGATCGGCGGACTCGGTCTCGCACCCGGGGCAAACATCGGCGAACAAGGTGCGGTCTTCGAAGCTGTGCATGGCTCCGCTCCGGATATTGCGGGCCAAGGCGTCGCGAATCCGACTGCGATCTTAATGTCGGCGATCATAATGCTTCGTCACCTCGGAGAGCAGGATGCCGCCGAGCGTGTTGAGAAAGCCATGCTGGAAGTCTTTGCCGAAGGAAAATCTCTTACAAGAGATCTGGGTGGTACAGCAAAGACAGACGAATTCGCGCGGGCCATAGTTGAGAAATTGACGACGACTAGCGCGACGGCGTGAAGAATTAGGACGTGACGATCGGCAGGAGTCGGGTAGCCGGTAAGGGGAACGAGACGATATGCCGAGGCCTGTAGGTATGAGGCGCATGACGATCGGAGAGCCGACAGGGGAAGCGAGGAATCGATAGGCAGCGCCGAAGGGAAGAAGGCGGTGGGTGGAAGCGCGATTGGGGGAGGTGTTACCGAATAGCCAGGCTGCAGAAAGTGTCCTGTCGGCTGATTCCTCTGCACCGAAGGTGCACGCATAGGGTAGTCAGTTCGCTCACCGCTGGTTAATTTATGTCGCCGCTACCGCGGCTCGGCAACTCAGAAGTGAGAAATACCCGTCCTCTACGACGAATTCTCGTGCAAGTGTGCGGTACTCAGATCGTTCAACTCATATGGCGGTGGGATCGCCGGACAAGGAGGGATTGAAATGAAACTATTTATTGCGGGTTTGATGTTGGTGCTGGCGCTAGGGTCCGTCGACGCGGCGGGCGTTCGGAAAGGCGACACGCTCCGCGTCCAGATCAATCACGAGAAGCGCGCGCCCAGAAGCAAGCTCACCGTTCGATTTGTCGAACTCATTGAGGATTCTCGTTGTCCGACGGACACGAATTGTGTCTGGGCAGGCAACGCGAAGATAAAAGTGCGGGTTAAAAAGAATGGCCGTTCCCACGAACTCACGCTGGATACGAATGGTCCGAGCCAGACGGTAAGAGCCGAAGGTTATGCGATAAAGCTGGTCGCGTTGACACCGGAGCCGAGGTCGAATATACGGATAGATCGGAATGGGTATGTTGCTACGTTTTTAATACAGAAGTAGAGCCGAAAGTTTCCCTGTGTACGCACAAAAAAGGGCTGGCGTTTTCGACGCCGGCCCTTTGTTACGTCCCCAAATGAATAATGGCGGGGTTATGATGACTTTGATTAACGGCCCGCGATGACATCCGTAACGATGCCAAAGGCAGCGATGGCGAGCACGAGGGTCAAACAAACGTAAAATATGTAATTTTCCTCGACGCGCATCATTTGTACCTTACTTCTTCTCATCGCACTCACCTCTATAAAGCGGCCTTGAAATGGGCTCTGTCCTATAACGCGAAGATCGACCGCAAAATCGATCATCATTTTCGGACGAATCAAAGAAAAGTTTTTGCAACCGCGAGGGGCGCCTTAGCGGGAAAAGGGGTTCGTCAGAAATATCAGTATCAGAAGGAGGATAAAGTAGGGGATCAATATGGCCGCGCCGGCGTATTCTTTCGCGATTCGCTGGCCGAAAAAAAGAGCAGTTATCGCGGCGGCACCGAGCACACCGGCCGCGAACATAACGGCGCGCGAACCCGTAACCAGAAAATACACTATCCCGACAGCGGCTATCAGCCCGGTAGCAACTTCCAGCACGGTGATCGTGGCAAACATCACCGGGACGAATCTCGACAGGAAAGTTTTCGAGAAATGCCCTGTCAGCCATTCCAGATTCCCCTTCCAGTCAAACACCTTGTCCAGGCCCGACTGGATGAAAAGTATCCCCACCAGCAATGCTGCGAACAATGCCGGGAGATTTCGGATAATGTCGTCGAAATTTATCATAAGCCCCATTTAGGGGACGATTAGGGAGGGCAATTGCAGCTAGCGATCGGCAACCCGCACCGGCAGCTAGCATCAGAGACTCGCACTGAAAGACTAGAAAGCGCGACCAGGCACTAGCAACTATCCGCTATCAAATATCCACTTTCCACTACCGCCGCTTCGCCATTAGAGCCTCGATCTCGTCCGGATCCTTCGGCACCCTGGACGTCAGGTTTCGGTTCCCGTCCTCGGTCACAAGCACATCGTCCTCGATCCGAACCCCGATGCCCCGGTATTTTGCGGGAGCCGATTTATCATCCGGGGGTATGTAGAGGCCAGGCTCGACAGTCAAGACCATGCCCGGTGCGAACGGCTTCGACTTCCTTGCCTGCTGATCCGTAAAGTATCGGCCGGCGTCATGCACATCCAGTCCGAGGTAGTGGCCGACACCGTGCATGTAGTATTTCATGTAGGCCTTTTTCTTGATCAGGTCTTTCGTGTTGCCCTTCAGCAGGCCGAGCTTCTTCATGCCCTCGGTCAGTAGTTCGATCGAAAATTCCTGCCGCCCTTTCACTGTGTTTCCGGTCTTCGTGTACTCAACACATTGCCTCTGAACGTCCAGTACCACGTCATAAACTTCGCGCTGTGCTTTCGTATAGCGACCGTTGACGGGAAACGTCCGCGTTATGTCGGAAGCGTAGCCCTTGTATTCGGCACCCGCATCGATCAGGATCAGGTCGCCGTCCTTAAGCGGCATGTTGTTCTCGACGTAATGCAGGATCGTGGCGTTTTCGCCGCCGCCGATGATCGAGTTGTATGCAACGCCGGTCGCACCTTTCTGTCGCATGTAAGCCTCGATCAGAGACTCCACCTCGAACTCATTCATTCCCGGCTTCACTTTCTTCATCGCAAGGATATGTGCCTCGGCCGCTATATCTGCGGCACGCTGCATCATCGTGGCTTCCTGATCGGTCTTGTGAAGGCGCATCTCGCCGAGGATCACCGTCGGGTCGATGATCGTGTGCGGCGGGTACGCGGTCTTTAATCTGCGGACACGCTGTTCGGTAAGGTATGTGAGTATCTTCTGGTCGAGCGCTTTAT
>DASUSJ010000221.1:0-22183 GCA_036375155.1 Pyrinomonadaceae bacterium | reverse complement strand
GCCGGGAAGCACCTGCCTGAAACCCGTTCGTTACTGGTATCGATAGGCTACGATGAAGGGATAGAAAAAGCCTCGCTTACATACATCGGCATCGACGCTAAATCGGATTCGGCAGATGCTGTTCCGGCGGTTGTCACCGAGGTTGATCCTCGAGGGCCGGCGGGGAAAGCGGGAATCCTCGCGGGCGACACTATTACCGGCTGGAACGTTGATCGGCGCTCAAACCCGCCGATCATAGGAAGCGAAGTTACGACGAAATACCGGTTTGCGATCAATCTCATCCCGTCCGGTGCCAAAACCGTTGTTTTCGACGTCGTGCGAGACGGTAAGGCGATCAAAGTTGAGATTTCACCCCAACTCATCGCAGGAGGAGAGCGAAAATCTCTGCGCTGGAATCCGGAAAGGGGCAGGAATTTTTTTGAACGGCCGGAAACCCTCGCTGCTCCGGCTGTGTCTTCGATTGCTTTCTAGAAATCAATTGTTAAGGAATTCCGACGTCTTAAGAAAGTGAGTAAGGATTATTGTGTCAGAGTTCTTTTGAATATCGCGAATTCGTTAGACCGTATACAAGCTATCAAGTAAATAAGAAGGGAGCTAAAGAATTAGTTTCCATACTGCAAGAAATCGAGTCTCGATGGTTCTTAAGAAAACACTATGAACTTAGAAGGACCGAGAACGACGCGGATCATTCTTATCGGGCTCGTTGCTGTTTTGTTGGGCCACGGCGATTTTGTGACATATGAGCGTAGAGCCTGCGCGCAAGATAAATGTAAGCCGTGCCTTCGTCCTAACTCTGATCCTAAAAAGGTCGTTCAGAATAAATGGCCGGATGTCACCGATCTCGTCCTCGATCGGGCCGAACTTCGCAACCCGCCACCGGAAGGTTCGCCGCCCAAATGGCCGAAAACCTGGCCCGACATGACTGTCAGGGTCGAAACCACCGCGGCCGATGCCGAAGGCGACATACTCATGTACAACTACAAGGTAACGGGCGGACGCGTCGTCGGAACCGGAGCGAATGTTTTTTGGAATCTCTCAGCGGTTATGCCAGGCACTTACACCATCACCGCCGCCGTTGATGACGGGTGCGGCCTCTGCGGAGAAAAAATTACCAGGACGGTTACTGTGCTCGCCCATGAAGACACGCCGGCATGCGTCTGTTCGGACATCAGGATCGATAGTCTCAGTTCGAAACAGGGACCGCACCTTTCCGCTTTTTCGGTTTATATGTCCGGGCCGCAGCAGCCAAACTTGACATATAACTGGACAATTTCCGAAGGAACAATTGACTCAGGGCAAGGAACCCCCAGGATCAAGATCAGCCATCCGAAAGAAAAGTCGGGACCACAATTGAAGGTATCTGTCGAAGTCGTCGGTCTTGATTCCGACTGCGAATGCCCAAACACCGCATCACGCGAGTTTAAGTATTAGGCTTTAGTGGAGGATCGTATTCGATTCTGCTGTTCGCCCGCATGTGTCAATGTTCGGGCGCTTCATTTTTCTCCGACCAATGTCTTTTCAATTTCGCCCTTTAATGTCTCGGGGTTTACCTTTCCCTGCCGAAGATAATTTATCTCGCCTTTTTCGTTGTAGAGAATCGTCGAGGGCAGAGCGCCGTTCCAGTCTTTGGCGATGGAGGAGATGATCGCGTTCTCATCCTCGCTGACGAGCAAATAGGTTGGCATTTCCGCTTTCATTTCGCTCAAGAATTTCGGCACCGCCGCGTCTATCTCTTCGGGAAAGTCGAGCGAGATGGTGATGAAGTCGATCCGGCGGCGATATTCGTTGTCGATTTTGACAAGGTCGGGGAATTCTTCGCGGCACGGACCGCACCACGTCGCCCAGAAGTTGACGAGCAGAGGCTTGCCGCTGGGGTTGAGAAGCTGTTTGAGCTTGGCGTCGTCGATCTGCGTCACGCGCTGCTGACCTACGGTCCCCGGGTTCGATTCGGCAGGCGGTCCGTGTGCGTGATCTTTTGTCTGGGTGCAGGAGTTCGCAAGCGAGACAAATGCGCAAAGACTAATGAAAAATACGACGCGGAGTTTTTTCTCCGCGCCGCGTTCGATCCGTTTATTCAAAGTCAGGATTTTCACTATTCGATTATGCTCGCTTGATCGAGCAGCCGAAGGCGTTTGCTTTCGGAGTCTTGATCGGTTGTTTATTCAGCGCCGAATTAAATGCGTCGCGGAGATAATTGGTCGTCACATTACTCCCGGAGCGGTCGTTGTCGAGGGCGCCGTGATAGAGCAGGACGTTTTCCTTGTCGAAATAGTAAAACTCCGGCGTCACGGTTGCGCCGAGCTTGTCCGCCAAAACGTTTCCCTTATCGATCAAAACGGGAAATTTGTAACCGACCTCCGATGCATGGGACTTGATCCAATCGAGTGATTCGGGCGCATTTGAATTGATCCCTATCAGGTTGATGCCCTTAGCGTGCAATTCATCCGCGACTTGATTGATCCGTTCGTTGTAGGATTTGACGACCGGACACTGCGCCGAAACCCAAACTAGGACCGCACCGTTTTCGCCTTTTAATTTGTCTAGCGACTGCTCAGCACCGCTCAAATCCGGCAAAGTAAAATTTTCCAGCTTTGTGCCGACGGGAAACTCAACGGCGACATAATCATCTTCCCAGCTGCAGCCGGTTCCCATCGAAACAAATGCCAGCAGAGCAAGAGTCGCAACCAGATAAATGCTTTTTCGTTTCATAAAATGTTGCTCCTTATTCTTAGTAAAGAATGCGGAATGATCGGTATAAAATACCCGTGCCCTCATAACCAACCGTTCAGCACTGATGCTGCGTGTTACGCAGCTTGCTTAATACGGTTCCCTCGCGTAGCAAATTTACTCCTGAATACTAAACGCTTGAAATGAGATTTTATTAACAGCAGTCTTATTTCGTTGAATTTTAGGAATTCTTCTTCATATAAAGAACCTATGAGAAAAAGATATATCCTGCCGATTATTTTCGCGGTCGCTTGTCGCGGCAGTCGTATTTCTCTTCAACAGCGCGGGGTAGGTCACGATTGGAGAACCGGTGCTCTGGTTATTTTATCTCTCCCGCTCGGATCCCTTAGTTTGCTTTTAGAGTGGCTCTTTCCGAACACCGGATTGATACTTTTACTTCCTTTGTTTGGATTCCTTCAATACGCGTTTATCGGCTACCTTGTCGGAAGCCGGCTTGACGAACGGTCAGTCACAGCAAACAGTTCCAAGATGCATCGTTTCTAGGTTATAAGCCCACGGTCGGAAGTTCGATCCTCCCCCCCGCGGCAAATAAAGATTGGACATTTCGTAGCTAACCGAATGCCTTTTCTTATTTGGCGGCGCGTAAAGTCAGCGATTTATCCGAGACGTTTGGACATTCGTACACAGACGATCGCTTCGCCATCCGGAAGATTCACGTTCTGATATTCGTCCTTCTCATACCCGCACAACTCATAAAAGGGGATGCCGGGAAGAGTTGCCATCATTTCGGCGGCGGTGAAGCCCGCCGCTGAAGCCTCAGCTTCGCAACGCTGGAGGATCGCTCGGCCGATTCCCTTCCGAGCCGCGTCCGGGTGAACGAAGAAGGCGCGTATTTTGGCTGGTTGGCTTGCTGGATCGAGGAGGGTTGCGTCTCTGGACTCAGCGTACTCGCTTGCCCCGAACAGCGTTTGTCTCCGGCTCCATCCGCCACATCCAACAATCCGCCCGGCGACCTCAGCAACAAAATATGTCCCGTCCTCGATCAACTGATTATCGACCCCGAAGACGCTCCCGATAGATAGCTCGATCTGCGCATCGCTGTAGATCCCCTTCGCGAGACCACGTACCGAATCGGCAACTAGTTCGCGAATAGCTTCGACGTCGGTCGTACTTGCCAGGCGGAGTTCAAATTCCATTTCCAAGTAACGTTACTCGTTTTGCGTACTGTCACATTTCCAGATCGCCGCGTAGCGTGGCCAATTCGCGCTGGTGGTGCGCCAATCTTCTTTTTGTAGTCGCGACTGAAGTATGACGGATCTTCATATCCGGGCGCGAAAGCTTGCGCTTCCGACTGCGGAATCGAGCACGAGTTTGAATCCGAGATAAGGTCTCTCCAGTGACGCCCCGTCGATCCGGCTAAGGCATTCTTTCATTTGCCGGGAGAAATTACTTCCACGTCGCCCGAGATCGTTTCGCGGCGGAGGATGAAGAACCCCGGTATCATCGGCAGCAAAAGGGTGTATGCACGGAGCATAAGAGTTGCCGCGAGTCCGGTTTCCAGTGGGATCCTAAGCAAGCGCAGCATCAGGACCGACATCGCTTCGAAGGCGCCGAGGCCGCCCGGGATTAGGCTAAGGGTCGATATCGCGGCCGAGATCGCGAAGCTGGCGAAGACGGCATCCGCCCGCGTCGGGTGTCCGATGGCACGCAGCATGGCATCGAGTGTCGCTGCATCGAGCAGGATGACGGCAAGCTGTAGAAGCACCGCCTTCCAGAAGAGCGTTCGATCCCGCAGGACTTCGGGCGGAGTGTCCACGATGTACCGAAGCACGGATCTCACGCCGGGTATCCGCTTCGCCCATCCGGGCAGATCGCGTACGTCGGGACGCGTGAGCCATAGTATCCCGAGGGAAATGGCGAGCGTTATAACCGCAAAGGCTGTGACAAGTGTCAGGACCGCGGCATGCAATCCGTAATTGGCCCATAGGATGATCAGGGCGATACCGATAGAGATCGCGCGGGCAGCGTACATCGACAGGAGCTCCATCAAGAGCGCGGCAGTTGCGACGCGGGCGGGCGCTCCACGTTTTATGAGGCCGCGAACAAGCAGTACGCCGCCGCCCACGCCTGCGGCCGGGATGATCTTATCGATCGACAGTTTCGCAAGGCCCAACACAGCCAGCGTGCGCATGGGTATCTTCACGCCGAACCGGATAAGGACGATGTGCCATACGCCGCCCGCGAAGAAGTAGGTAGCGACCTGATAGACGAGCGCCAAGAGGAGCCAGGAAGGCTCAGATCTTTGGACCAGTTCGGCAAATTTACGTCCCTGGCTAGCGTTTGCGACTACCAGGATGACCGCGGCCAGAAGCAAAAATCCGACCACCACTCCGCCGCGTGCCCAGCTTTTAGGACGAACGGGTAGGGCATCGTTATCGGGAAGTGTTTGTTCGGTCTTTGCTTCGGGCGGCACCAGTGTCTCCGATCTATAGTTACGCGATCGCGTAGAGTTCAATGATTGGAACCGGAACCCATCGCATTCACACAGACGCAGGAAGGAACCGGATCACTGTTCAAGCGCCGCAATTCGGCGCTCAAGGTTCTGTGTTATGTCTTGCGGCGACGCATCCGCCTCATACGGGATCGGCTCTCCGAACGTAATTGTTATTGATCCCGGCGGCGCATAGCCGCGCTGGCCGCTTCTTCTTAACTCATAGAGACCCGAGATCGAAACCGGCACGATCGGAGCTTCAAGGCCACTGGCAAGAAGGCCAACGCCGGTCCGGAATTTCTGCAAGCGGCCGTCTTTCGTCAGCTCGCCTTCAGGAAAAATAAGTATGTTATACCCCCGATCCATCGCTTCGCCCGCGAACACGAAACTCTTGCGAAAACCACTCCGCCTCGGAAGCGGGAATGCGTTGAAGAACGCGACGACCAGCCAGTAAGTAAAGAACCAGCGAATCCTCATGATGAGGCCGATACCGGGCTGCCCGTAACGATAACCCCGAAGCCGCTCTCCGTCTATTGCGATAGCAAGACGGCTGCGGAAGCGCAGCGGCATTGCGGACATAACCAGGGCAGGATCGACGTACGTGACATGGTTCGAAGCGAAAACAACCGGGCCATTTAGGTCCGACAGGTTTTCAACTCCACGCTTGTTTACCCAGCTCAGCATTCGCGTTATTGGATAAATGACGAGCTCGTAAAACACGGGTCTGATCCACGATACCGGAAACCGCAGCGGCCAACGCGGATACGAGAACCTGATCTGTTCGACTTCATCCACCCCCTCGCCGGCGCGGATCATTTGCTCAAGTTCACCGACCGTGGTCGATTCCGTGAACGCCTGTTCATCAAGCTCGATCTGGTAACGATCCTCAATGGCGCTCATAAGCTCGACGCGCGAAAGCGAGTCAAGGTTCAGATCTTCATTCAATCGCGCATCCTTACTGACGCTGTCAGGCACAACAGCTCCCAGCCGCGCGATAATCGAGGCAAGAGGGGAGCCCGAGACTTGGGATCTTCGACCGCGGGTTCCAAGCTGCCGTTCCACGATCTCTGCAACGACATTTTTGCGGATCTTTTGTGTCGGAGTGCGGGGAAAATCCGCATCGGGCCATTCGATCCATTCTCGGATCTGTTGATAGTCGGCCAGATTCTTGTTGGCTCGTTCGACAATTGCCGAGGCGTTGCTTCCGGGGCGCAATATCAGGGCAGCGGCTGGTTCCGGCCCCGCGCCGGTATCGACCCCAACGACGACAGATGCGATGATTTCGGTTTGAGCGTTCAATACCGCTTCCAGGTCTTCAGGAAAAATATTTAGGCCTGCCGCGGTGACGATCACATCTTTTTTTCGCCCTTTGAAATAAAGCCGGCCGGTTTCGTCCATTTCACCGATATCGCCGGTATCGAGCCACTCATCGGTCTTCCCGCCCCGTTGGTCGCCCCAGTATCCAGGCGAGATATTCCGTCCGCGAACGAGGATCTCACCCTTTTCACCGATCTTCACATTCTTTCGGCCCGCGAGGATCTGCCCGAGCGAGCGGCGACGCGCGGAAAAGGGATTGTTAAGGCTGATCAAAGCGGCAGTTTCGGTCATCCCATAACCTTGCACCACGCCGAAGCCAAGCCTCCTCCAGAATATCTCCGTTGATTCATCCAATGTTGCGCCGCCCGTTATGAAACTTAAAAATCTTACGCCGAACAAACGATGAGCACGCCGGTATGTCCACCACGAGCCTAGCCATGAGCGCTCTTTTTTCATCGATTCGCGAAGCTCGTCAAGCTCATGCCGGGTTTCATATTCGCGTTCGATCTTATGTCGGAGCGTTTCGAGCACGCGTGGAACTGCGCCAAGCACCATAACGCGCTCTCGCTTTATCGTTTCTATAATTTCAGTCGGATTAAGCCGGTTCTGAAAGAACACCTCGGCCCTAAGCATCTGAGGAATAAAGATCCCTATCATCTGCCCAAAGACATGGCTGAGCGGCAGGACGGTCAGGATTCTCAGCGGGTGGATCAGGAATTCCCAGCGAAGGTACTTATTGATCTCCCGTTCCATCGGCTCGAGGTTGGCCAAGATGTTTTCATGGGTCAGCACGACGCCTTTTGGCGTCGCCGTTGTACCTGATGTGAAAACTATCTCGACCGTATTAGCCGGTTGGATATTGTTCGCCGGATAGTGATGAGATGGATGATGTTGAATTCTCTTGCGCAGGTGTTCGAGCGAAATCGATTCAAGGTTAAGGCCGGCGTGGTCGATTCCCTGCCCGTGAAGAAGTAATCTCGGCTCCGTCTGCTCGCAAACCCTGGCTACGAAATCCGGCGAGCTTTGCTCGTCAAGTGGAACCGCGATCGCGCCCCGCAAGATCGTGCCATAAAACGCGGCGACCCACTCCGGTGAATTCTCAGCCCAGATCAAGACCCGGTCACCTTCGCCGATAGCTCTCGCTTCCAGCTCCCGCGCAAATTGAAATGACGTCCGAGCCAGCTCGGCATAGCTCCAGCGCTTCCGTCTCAGACCGGGCCGATGACTAAACGCTATATCCGATTCGTCTGATGCGAGATCGTAAAAATATTCGAGCAATGACTTACGCATTCGAGGCAGCTTTCAAATAGATAGCCTCTAGTTTATCCCAGCCGAGCTTAGGTGGCGCGCGATCTTGCGGACAGACCATGCAGAGGCGCCCGCATCCGTTTTCGGAGCCGCGTTTTTCTGTTCGACGGATTCGAGGGTGTGGGGCGATTGCGAATGACGGCAATCTCAGATCCGATAGTTCGAAGAATTATCCTTGCGACAGTCAGGGCTCCAAACCGGGCTCGTAGGTCATTATAAACTCCAAGAATTTCGAGACCTCGATGATGTCCTTCCCGATAAACCTGATGCTGTGCGCATCGGTGCGTTCGACGATAGATAAATAACTCAATACTTCAGACGGCCGGTAGCTCTTGAAGCGCACATCGAGCTGAACCGGCGTTCTCGGTTTGTAAGGCTTGAAGTCTGTGATCCGACCGACCGCAGTTTTCACTTTCTCGCGGATCAGGGCGTACGCCGCTTCGGGCATCATCGTCTTTGCCGAGTGGAAGCCGTAATTCCACTTCACGACCGCCCCTTCAACATCGCCCACTATTGAGGCGACCTCTTTCACCGCGGCATCGTCGCCCGACACCATAATAACGGGAACGTTGAAATGACCGGCGATCGCCGCGTTGAAACTTCCTTCGGACATCGAGACACCGTTCAGCCGTACGTCGGCCAGCCTGGCACTTGAGAAGGAATGAGCCCGCACCCCACCAGGATTTGTCGTACTCGAGTGATAGCCGAGAAAGATCACTCCGTCAAAGGTCTCGTCGATTCCCTGCATCATCATCAGCGGCCGTGGAAACCCGCGGACCACGAATACATTTTTTGGCAGCTTCTCGATCAGAAGATTCTGCGCATTGCCGTGCGAATCGCTCACCGTGACCTCGGTCGCCCCCGCCTCGAACGCGGCATCAGTGGCGGCGTTCACTTCCTGCGTCATAAGCTCACGGGTGCGTTGATAATCAAATCCAGTCGGGCCCAACTGATCGCCCGAGACAACACCCACGACTCCTTCCATGTCCGCGGAGATGTATATTTTCATCTTTTTTACCTGCGCCTCGACCGAACCAAACAGTAAGAGGACCAAACAAACACAACCGATTCTAGCTCTCATAATCTTATTCCGGTAACGCGATGATCCGTCTTCCGGCAGTTTTGCCACAGAGCACACAAGAGGGAAGACTTCAATCGGGTAAGTGTCCTTTGAGTAAAGTGCGGAAGATTTTCTCTGTGTGCTCTGGGGCCAATCCCTGCAGTTTACGGTTCAGTTTGAATGCACGCTGGTGGAGGAAATATGCGACGCTGGTGCATGACTGATCTTTGCTTTTCTTCTTCAGTGTCTATTCCGTTTGTTCGAAGTGAACCACCAAGCTCATACCGCTTCACTTTATCTTGTCGAAACGTTCGTTCCCGATAGTATATTTTCGCCAATCTTTGTAATCGAAATGCCACCACTCAGCTTCATACACTGTGAAACCCTCTGACTCCATCGCATCGCGCAGCAGCTCGCGGTGCCACCTCTGAAGCGAGGTTCCCCCCGGATAGTCCGGGTAAGCACGGTCGGTGGTCTCGTCATACGTACCAACCATCTCAACAGGTTGTCCCGTCCTGAGGTCGTAGAGCGTCAGATCGACGGCAGCGCCCCGGTTATGGCGCGAACCCTGGGAGGGATCGGCTACGAAGATCTTTTTGTCCTGCGGCGTCGCATCCCAAAATACTTTGGTGACGTACCAGGGCCGGTACGCGTCGTGAATGAGCAAGCCGTAACCCTTTTCCATCAACTTCCGATGTGCCCGTACGACTGCCTCAGCTGCGGGACGCTGCAGGAATACTCGTGGCTCAGAATAAAAGACGCTTCCCAGAAAGTTGTTGGTCGTCGCGTATCGAACATCCAGTTTGATCGTCGGATCGAGTCGGGTTAGCTCAACAAGGTCAGAGCTGCGAAACTCACCGACCTCTTTCGGCGGTTGTGCGGCCTGAGCCTCTTTCAATAATTCGCTGACGGGTCTGACCGGTTGGATACGCAGCTGCGCTGCGCCCTCCTCCGGCCCGACATTGCGGCGTTTGAAAATGATGCTCGCCGCTTCGACCTCAGTCGCCCGTCCGGTCTTGTCACGCAAGAAGATCAGACGTTCGCCATCGTAAAGCCCGCGGGCGGGGAACTTGAAAACGTTCTCGGAAACTTGCTCCAACGGATTAAACTCGAACCACTCGATCAAGGCCCAGAGCTTTCCGTCCTTTTCAAAAATATAAAGAATGTCGTGATCCCATCCGTACTCCCCGATCAGGCCTCGCCATTCTTTGCGCACGGGTTCAGGTTTGCGAACTTCGACTCGCTTGAACGTTTCACCATCGATGACGATCTCGCCGTCGCCGACGATGATCCTTTCGCCATAACCGAGCTTGTCGTCGACGATCAATGCGCTACCGAGCGTACGCAGTCGCAATTGCTCACCGCCAGCGCTACTTAGTTTAGAGAGCGTTCCGCCCCGTTCGATCAGATCGACCGTCTTCGGGCCGCTCACATAACGGCCGGCAACACGGCTCGCAAACTCAGCATCGATCGGCGATGTAACCTCCGGCTGTGGGATCCGCTTTCCCTCGCGCGCGGCATGCATTGCCGTCAACGCGAAATCCGCGATTCGGTTTGTCACTGCGTTCGCGGCATCTTTTGTCGTCACCACGACCACGCCGAGTTTGTCTTCCGGCATTGCCTTCAACGAGGTAGCAAAACCATAAATGGCCCCACCGTGACCGACAGTGCGCCGGCCTTCGGATTCGCGGATTCCAAAACCTATGCCGTAACCCGTTTTCTGACCGTCCGGTACAAACTGCGGGGTCCACATCTGCTCGAGTGTGGAGGCTCTAAGCATTCGCCCTCTCGCACCTTGCCCGCCCGCGAACAGTGCACTTAGAAAACGTCCCATGTCCTCCACAGTCGTGTACATACTTCCGGCGGGGCTGATGCCGAGCTCAAATGTCGGCGCTTCAAAAGTGCGGCCGTCGACCGTCCACATATAAGCCTTGGCCAGATCCTTTGTGATCGAAGGTGTCGGCTCGAAACTGGTGTCATCGAGACCAAGTGGATCAAGCACAGCGCGCTTGAGATATTTTGCGAACGGTTGCTTTTGAGTTCGCTCAAGCACGTATCCGACTGCCGCTATTGCCGCGTTCGAATACTTAGTCCTGCTTTCCGGTTCGTAAACCAGAGCTGTTTTGTTGAGACTGGTAATCGTGGCGGCCAGAGTGGGATTGGTGGGGTCGAAGTAATGACCAACCGGCGGCTCGCGCACCAGTCCGGATCGATGCGACATCAACTGTCTCAGCGTGATCGGCTTGCCGAACGAATTTCGCGGTTTGAATTCTGGCAGGTAGCGCGTTACCGGCGAGTCGAGATCAAGCTTCCCCTGCTCGACCAGCTGCATGACCGCGATGTCGGTAAAGAGCTTTGAGACCGAGCCCACTCGATAAACGGTCTCGGCAGTTGCCGGCACCTTTTTTATAGGATCGGCGAATCCGAAACCTTTCGCCCATACTATCTGTTGGGCGTCCACGAGCGCGATCGAAACAGCGGGCAGATCTTTATCTGCCATCTCGTGCGTAATAAACCGCTCCAACGTCTCGATGGCCGCTTTGTAGTCTGCACGTTGGAGGTCCTGCCTTGCTGACTCATCGTTGAAAGCACGAACGGCGACGGGCCCAAACCCGATGCCGTGAGCGGCGAAACAGAAAATAATCGTCGCGGTGAGAATTGCATAGCGGGTTCCCCGGATCGCGATAAGTGCTTTCATATTACTTCGGAGATTTGCGACTCTTGATCTTACCCGGGCTCGGAGATTGTCATCCCGGGCACGTCCAAAACGAAATTCGTCGCCGGCAAACCGGTGCCAAATGTTCGCGACTAATTGATTTTCTTGCCCGTCAGTCTCTGCCCGCCCTGGCTCAGAATAATGCTTGAGGCCTTGCCGTCGCCTCCGATAACAAACTCGATTCGAACTTCGACCTCTTTCGCAAAGAACGTCGTCGGCGAATCGGGGAAGAGTTCGATTTTTGGCTGTCCGGTTCCCTGCGCCATCAGCTTTGCGCCCTCGCGCGTGATCGTGAGCGAGAACGAAGGAGCGAGTTCATAGACCCCGGAATACCGATCATAGATACCGGGATCAAGAGCCATCGCCTGTCGCTCCGGAGGCAGGGGTTTACTGGTTTTCGTCGCCGACTGTTCCGTGCCCGATGAGCTCGTCAGCACGAACCCAGTCGCCGCGCCCGCGGCATTCTTGGTGAATCTTAGGCGGGGACGAGAATCCTTCACGAAAAACTCCGTCGCCGACATGGGGAGGAACTCGCTCCTTCCGCCAACCGGCAGGCTAAGGAAGAGTTTGCCACCGTCCCGGCGAACGATCGCCTCTTCCGTTCCACTTAGTTGGTAAACGCCGACGTATTGATCGAGCACGTCGTCTGGCAGCTTGATCGCTGTCGGATCCAGGTATGGCTTCCCGATAGCCAATGCAGCAATCTTGAACACAAGTTTGCCCGGAGATTCGAAGTCTCTGTTGGTTAAAGCGGCGACGAATACCCGATCATTGGGCATCCTCAGGGCATACGCGGCAAAGCCGTTGATGCCTCCGCTATGCTCTATGATGGGATGCCCTTCATACGAACTGATCGACCAACCAAAACCGTAATTGGTAGCCTTTGCATTATTCAGTTTTGACGTGGTCCATGCACGCTTGAGTGAGTCCTGCTTGACCAATTTTTCCGTGTAGAGCGCCGCATCCCAGAGCGCGAGGTCGTCCACCGACGAGACTAGAGAGCCGGCGGCGTGCGGTTGACTCATACTGAGATAGGCGGCGTTGACAAAGCCCTCTTTCCCCTTGGAATAACCCGAGACCCGGCGAGGAATAAGGCGGGCGGTGTCGTCGTAAAAGGAATGCTTCATGCCCAGCGGAGCAAAGATATTCTTTTCGACGAAATCCGCATAACTTTGGCCGGACGCCTTTTCGATGACGGCCCCTAAAAGTACGTAAGCGGAATTGTTGTACGCCCAGCGCTCGCCTGGGGCAAAGTCCATGGGCTTGTCTTTGAAGATTCCGATAAGCTCAGCGATCGAGAGGTCCTTACGCCACTGCGTTAGCCATTCGGGCAGCGACGTATAGCTTTTTATCCCCGAGGTGTGGGTGAGCAAATGTTCAATGGTGATCTTTTGATCTTTGGTGGGATAGTCGGGAAGGAATTTCGTTATGTCGTCATCCAGCGAGAGCTTTCCCTGTTCCGCCAACATCAGTATGGCGACGGCGGTGAATTGCTTGGTAAGAGAACCGATCCGGAAAACCATGTCAGGCTCGATCGAAACGCCCAGCTCCATGTTCGCTTTGCCATAACCTTTGCGAAGTACCACCTTCCCGTCCCTAACAACGATCACCGCGGCTCCGGGCTCATCCGGCTTATAGGTCTTCTCGAGTATTTCGTTGACGGCAACGGCGAGGTTTTCATCCGACAGACGCGAGCTTTGAGCCGCCGCCGGAGAATGCATTCCGGCAAGCATCACGACCGTGAGAATTAACAGCGATAGAGACTTTGAATACCGTTTCCAGTGCTGCATAAAATTTCGTACTCCAAAAAACTGTGTCATGAATTGTCGCTTATGATTTCGTTTCGGGCGCCACGCTCCATATTTGTGCAAGCACGCGTTTGAAATTGCCGCCCAGTATCCCTTCTATCTCCGAGTCGCTGTATTTTCGGCGAATGAGCCCTTCCGTCAGGTCGAACATCCTTTTCGGATGATCCAGTCCTTCGACATCTATTTTCTCGCGAAAGCCGTAGCTGCCTTTGTAACCTGCTCGTAGTCGTTTGTTAGCTTCCGCCGGCATCTTGTCGTAGCCGTAGAGGTCAATGTCGCTGCCCACGCCGAGATGTTCGGCTCCGATGAGTTTCCGTACGTGATCAAAATGGTCGAGGACGTGCTCGACGGTCGTAGGCTCATCGACTTTGACGAACATCCTTACGGCCGTTATTCCCATCACCCCGCCGCTCTCACCGACCTTTTTGATGGCCTCGTCCGTCTTTACGCGCGGGTGGCCGGGAACAAGCGCCCGGCAGTTCGAATGCGTGATCAGTACTGGTTTTTTGGAGATCTCGAACGCATCGAGCGTCGTCCGGTCGCCGCAGTGTGAGACATCCACCGCCATCCCGACCGTGTTCATCCGTTCGATGATCGCGACGCCGAAATCCGAGATGCCGTCGTCGCGCCGCTCAGTGGCACCGTTGCCGATCAGGTTGCGCGAATTGTAGGTCAACTGCGAAACGCGTTGCCCAAGCCCGCGGAAATAGTCGACGTCGGCCGCGTTGCGGAAATGCCCGGAGTTTTGCAGCCCGAGAACAATGCCCAGCTTTCCGGATGCTTTCACGCGGGCCAGGTCGGCGGCGCTGTCTATTCGTAAAAAGTGCGCGTCGTGATTTGCAATAAATGCGTTCCACGATGCGAACCATTTCAACGCTGTCTCATACGCATTAATGCCGCCAAGACCAATCGCCGGGTGGATAACATTGATACCCGAATCCTTGAAAGGCTGAATGTCGGCCGCCGTAAAACTATCCGGATCCGTCATCCATTGGTCCTGCTTGGCGAAATCGAGCGTGAGTATGCTGAGCATGTCGATCACGGTGGAGCGCCGTACCAATTCGATCGCACGCGAAGAGTACTCCGCTTTCGAATTCGCGAAAATTCTGTAACTCCCACGATTGATCATCGGCGCAGCGAGCGCGCCGATCCCGGCGAGGGCCATGCGCCGTACTGCCTCACGCCTTGTTATGAACGTCTTCTGGTATTTCATTACCCTAATAATTCGCGCGAAATATCAATAGATTTCCGGCAAGAGCAAACCAAAGGAACCCGAGACAAGCCAGCGCAAGCAGGGTCGCCTGCAGCTTGCCCCAGATCCTACGTTTCCCCATCCAGGCGTGGACGGCGTTAAACAAAACAACCAGTGTTCCGATCGCTCCGAGCAGGCCCACCGCCTGGATCAGCCAAAACCATTTATTTCCACTGTCGCTGAGAATCTCGATATGCGTTGTGGCGTACATGATCAGGCCAACAAACGCCCCGACAAAGATCAGATCGAGCGCGAAGACGAGCCATATCCCGTGTCGCAGCTTTCGTTCGAGCGGCGTCAAGTCTAGCTTGTGGTCGTAGCGCTTCCTTACGATCCAAGCGACCAGGGCCAAAATTAGCGTGAGAAGCATAATGAAAAGCGAGATCCCGAGGACCGGCAGAAGAATGCGCGAATCCTGCCAAATGCCTACTCGCTGAAAGACCATGAATGGATACGGCAGGATCATCTGCATGTTTCCGTCAGCGTCGGGTTTGAAAATTAGAAGGTCCTGGCCATTGACATCGCGGAATTTCATCGGGGCCACTTCACGCCATTTCTTTGGCTGGCCGCTTGGCTCGGTCAGGGCGGCGATCTGGATAGTTCCGTCTTCAAGCGGGGAAACGGTAGCTTCGCCGAGAATGGACGCCACCTTAAGGAATGAGGTTTCGGCGCGCCGGCTGAGCATATAACTACCCGCTACCGCTTTTGCGGCGTCCTTAGCGCTGTCGAGCGTAGGAGCATCAACCGGTGACATCGGAAAGTAACGATCAAGAAACGCCTCCCAAACTATCGTTCGCGGCGAGATCTCTCCTTTGCCTCCGCTATTGTAGGAGATGAAGAAACCGACGCCTGAATCCTCGATCAAGTGCAGATCGCTGTGGAACGCGATCGTATCGCCTGCATGCCCGATGATTCGGTGGCCATTGCGCGACTCTTCATAGAAACCGTAAGCCATCGCGTTAGCTGCGTCGTCCAATCCGAACAGACGGCTGTGCATTAACCGGACGGTTTCAGGCCGAAGAATTCGTGTATTGCCGGCCTGGCCCTCCTGCAGATGCGCGAGCATGAATTTCGCCATGTCCGTGGAAGTGCTGCTCAGGCTTCCGGCTGGGAATGGGACCACAACCTCGAATGGTTCAGGCGTGTCGTCCGATGCGAGGCGATATCCGTTAGACATCCCGGGAGCAAGGTCCTGTGGAAGCGGCTGAACGAATGTCGATCGGCTCATGCCCAGCGGCCGAAAGATGTTCTCGGCAATGTAATCATTGAAAGGCCGCCCGGAAACACGTTCGACGATATACCCGGCGACTGCAGTTGCGTAATTTGAATAGGCCGGGATTGTTCCCGGTGGATAGATCCTGGCCGGTATGTGCGTCTTCAAGTAGTGACCCAGATCCGGGATCACATCGCCTCTGGTGAACAGATCTTTCACCTGCTCCTCGAAGCCCGGCGTGTGCGTCATTATGTGCTTTAAGGTGATCGGTTTCCCGAAGGCTTCAGGGATCTTGTAATCGAGATACTCATTTACGTCGCGATCGAGGTCAAGCTTTCCCTGTTCGTGAAGCTGCATCACAGCGGTCCACGTGAAAAGTTTCGACACCGAACCGGGCCGGAACAAAGTTTCTTCGGCGGATACAGGCTTTTTGGCGGCGACATCGGAGTAACCGTATCCTTTGGCAAACAGTAGCTTCCCGTCCTTCACAACGCTGACGGCCGCGCCGGCAATGTTCTCTCTTGCTAGCTGCTGCGGAATGATCCCATCCAGAAATGCTTCGAGGTCTGCCGCAGTTAAATCATGCGTCCCGGACGGCTCCCTTTCGGAGGTGGCCTGCGTATCTACTTCGCGATTCGGGATCGTTGGCACAACTGGAACTTGTCCGGAAACCGACGAGAGTAACATCAACCAAATTGCGATATAAGCCTTAGATCTATTCACAAAATATCTCCTGACTTTGAGTGGTGATCCCGCCGCACCAGGTTCACAGACCCCGGAGGTAACTAGGGTGTTCTGCCGGGGCCATAGATCACCTTGCCGGGACGTGCTCCCGTATGCTTTCCCTGTTCGATCACTACTTGCCCATTGACGAGAACGTGATCGATTCCAACCGGGCTGAGAAGCGGCTGCTGGTAAGTCGCACGGTCCTGGATCTTGTCGTAATCGAAGATGACAACATCGGCCCACAAGCCTTCCTTTATCAAACCGCGCTCGGTGATTCGCATCCGGGTCGCCGGCCACGAGGTCATTTTGCGTATCGCCTCCGGCAAGGTGAGAACTTTTTGCTCGCGGACGTATTTGGCAATGAGCCGCGGGAAGTTGCCGTAGCTTCGCGGGTGCGGCAAGCCTAGTCCGTCGACGGTGCCGGGTTTGAGCGCCGCGCCGGCGTCGCTGCCGATGCTGGTCCACGGGAATTTTAGAGCCGTTACAATGTCCTGCTCGCTCATCATGTGATAGAGCGCATAAACCCGGCCAGTCCCTTGCAGGACCAGGTCAAAGGCAGCGTCCGCCGGATCCTTATCCCACTCCTTTGCGATTTGCGCCAGGCTCTTGCCTTCGAAACGCGCATTGTCTTTATTTTGCGCATTAACCAGTACGACGTTTTCCCAGCCGCCAGCCGCCTCGACAATATTCCACCAACCGGGCGAACCAGTTGTCATTTCTTTCTTGAACCTGGCGCGCACCGAGGGGTCTTTGAGTCGTTCCAGAAGTTTCGCCGCTCCTCCCTCGAACGCCCACGACGGAATTACCGCTTCAAGACCAGTGCCCCCCGCGGTGTAGAGGTACATGTCTGCCGCAACATCCACGCCGCGCGAACGTGCCTGTTCGATCTTCTCTCCGGCACCACGCATGAGGCTGCCCCAGCCAGGCTGATGGGCTGCTTTCAGATGAAATATCTCGACGGGCAGGCCGGCCTTCTCACCAATCGCAATTGCTTCCTCCACCGACTGAACAAGCTCCTTTCCCTCCCCGCGGATGTGGCTGGCATATATACCCCCGTATTCGCCGGCCACCTTAGCCATTTCTATGAGTTCCTCAGTCGTTGCGTAACTGGACGGTGGATAGATCAGGGCCGTGGTCATGCCGATGACACCCGCCTTCATCGCGGTTTCCATGATGGCTTTCATTCGCGTGAGCTCTTCGGGTGTCGGGGCTCTCGAATCCTGTCCGAGAACAGCGACTCGGGCCTGAGTCTCACTGAAGTACGTGCCGAAATTAATACTGATCCCGCTTTTCTCGAGTTCGGCAAAATACTCGGGGATCTTATCCACCGGAACGGGCGTTCCGCCTTCGCCTCCTATGGCGCTGGTCACGCCCATCAGCAATTTGTTTTCCGCCAGTCCATTCCGACGCAGCACCGCGCCGGACTGGTCCATGACATCTATCCATCCGGGAGATACATATTTCCCGCTGGCGTCGATCTCGCGTTTACCTTTGCCTGAAATCTTGCCGATACGCGCGAACCGGCCGTCCTTGATCGCGACATCGGCCGCGATCCACGGATTTCCTGCACCGTCCAGCACACGTCCGTTCCGGATCACAATGTCGTAGACAGGCTCGGTAGATTGAGCCGCGACCGGCACGCTCATTAAGTAGGCGAAGATGATGATGCTCGCCATGCTCGAGCGTGCGACGGACAAGGCTCGTCTGAGATTTTGTCTTCGGGATGGGTGGTCTTTCAAAAATACCTCTGGATGTTTTTTTCGAAAAGTAAATGCGCGATCCGGGAGAAGATACATGGAAAATGTGAGGCTATTGAACTTCCCGGCCCGGACCGTAGATCACCTTGCCGGGCCGCGCTCCCGTGTGCTTTCCGTTTTCCATCACGAGCTGGCCATTTACGAAGACGAGGTCGATTCCGGTGGGAGGTCGGAACGGGAATTCATAGGTCGCGTTGTCCTGAATCTTTTCGTAGTCGAATATGACAACGTCTGCCCACATTCCTTCCTTTATCAATCCGCGGGAATCTACTCGCAACCGCGTCGCGGGCCACGAGGTCATCTTGCGGATCGCCTCGGGAAGGGTGATGACTTTCTTCTTTCGCACGTATTCCGCTATCACACGCGGGAAGTTTCCATAGCCGCGCGGGTGACCGTTGCCGACGGTGTTCGGATCCATCAACTGAGCTGATGCGGCGGCATCGCTCCCGAAACTTATCCACGGATATTTGATCGCGGTTTCGACGTCCGATTCGGTCATCAGAAAATAAAGTGCTCCCACCCGGCCGTTACCTTCCACGATGAGATCAAACGCAGCGTCCGCAGGATCCTTGTTCCATTCCTTTGCGATCTGCTCGATATTTTTATTCTCAAATCGCTTGTGTTCCGGATTTCCCGATGACGCGAGCACGACCTGTTTCCAGCCGCCCGCGGCCTCGACAATGTTCCACCATCCGGGCGAGCCTGTCTTGATCTCGTTTTTGAGACGAGTTCGGGTCGCCGGATCTTTGAGCCGCTCCAGCAACTTGTCGCGCCCTCCTTCCGCCGCCCACGCGGGAACGACCGCAGTCAATGACGTTCCACCCGCCGTGTAGAGATACATATCAGCCGCCACGTCGAGACCTCGAGCACGCGCCTTTTCGATCGTTTCGCCGGCTTGGCGCATCAGCGTTCCCCAGCCGGGCTGATAGGCCGCTTTAAGGTGATAGATCTCGACCGGTGCACCGCCCTTTTCTCCGATCGTTATCGCTTCCCCAATCGCCTCGATCAGTTCCTTACCTTCACCACGAATGTGGCTCGCGTAGATGCCGCCGTATCGGCCGGCGACCTTTGCCAACTCTATAAGCTGCTCGGTCTTTGAATAACTCGCGGGTGGGTATATGAGAGCAGTCGATATTCCGAGCGCGCCGCCTTTCATTGCTGTTTCAACTAGCGACTTCATTCGCTCAAGCTCTTCGGGTGTCGGATCACGTGCATCCTCGCCTATCACGGCGACGCGGGCCTGCGTCGCGCCGTAATAGGTGCCGAAGTTCATGCTGATGCCGCTTTTCTCAAGCCCAGCAAAATATTCAGCTATCTTCTCGGCCGGAACGGGCGTTCCGCCTTCGCCTCCGATTCCCGTTGTGACGCCCATTTGAAGCTTGCTTTCGGCCAGGCCGTTTCGCTGCAGCACCCCGCCCGATGCGTCAAGCATATCTATCCAGCCGGGCGAGACGTATTTGCCGGTGGCGTCGATCTCGCGCTTGCCTTTGCCTGGAATGTGGCCGATGCGGACAAAACGTCCATCCCGGATAGCCACATCCGCCGCGATCCACGGGTTCCCGGCCCCGTCAAGCACACGGCCATTGCGGATTACGATGTCGTAGATCGGATCTGCGGTTTGCGCTGTTACATTCAGCGGAGATGAGCTGATCGCGACCAGACAAATGAGCGTCGCGGTGAAAATGGATCTAACGTATTTCATCATCAATTTCGTATAGCGGACTGATTAATCCGATCTTCGTTAATGTCCGGCGGCCGCTTTTTCCGTAGCCGAATATTTCTTCATCAGGTCCATCGCCCGGTCGGCGAGCTTGAAAAGGTGCGGGTGCGCCCGGTTACCGTTCGTCAGGATCGCAAAACCGAGCTTGCGGTCGCGATTGCCAAGCAGGAAGGCGGTATACCCCGCGAGGCTACCGCTGTGCGCGAAATAGCGGTCGCCATCTCGCACCTGTGCCCACCAAGTCAGCCCAAACCCTGCGGTCTCGTTGCCCCAGATCCCCTCGATACTTCCCTTGAAGCGGTCGTGTTGACGGGTGAACATTTGGTCCAGCGTTGTTTCGCCGATTATTCGTTTGCCCTTGAATACTCCGCCGTTAAGATTGGCGATCAGCCAGTTCGCCTGATCGTGGACCGTGCCGTACACGATTCCCGCTGGCCAGACCGCAGCCTTCACCCTCACGGCCGGAACCTGGCTGCCCGTCTTTTCGTCGACCGTATAGGGCATCGATATCCGTTCATCCATCGCCGGTGTCGGCTCGAACGCGGTGTTGGTCATCTCGAGCGGTGTGAAGATATTATCCTGAATATATTTCTTGTAAGGGACGCCGGAAAACTTCTCGACCAGGTAACCGATAAGGGTGTAGGCCGGATTCGAGTAAATGACGACGGATCCTGTGGGCTTACTGATAACCAGCGATTTGCTAAGGTACTCCCCCAGCGGAGGTGGCACCGTTTCCCCCCAAACCGGAAATGCTCCGAAGCCGCCCGGCAGACCGGACGTGTGAGTGAGCAGGTGACGAAACGTGACCGGATTTTTCGGATCTTCGTTCTGGATCTTAAACTCAGTCAGGTAATCGTTAACACGATCGTCGAGCTTGAATTTGCCCTGCTCCATTAGTTGAAGCAAAGCGACCGTGGACATCGCTTTGAACGTCGACCCGATCAGGTATATCGTGCTCGTCGTGGCAGGCGTCCGGGCCCACAGATTCGAGTAACCATAAGCACCCGTCCAAATGATCTTGTCACCCGAGACAAGTGCGATAGAGGCCGAGGGGATCTTTCCCTCGACGAGCGTGCGGTGAATCTCGGGTTCAAGCTCCGCGACGACGCGCTCGATATCGATCCTTTGAGCGGCGGCATTTTGCGCGATGCTGAGAGTGAGAGCGGCTAGGCCGATGAGGACGCCAAGCCGTCGCCAAGTATGATTTCGTAGAATGTGATCGGCTAAATTATTCAACATGTATTTCTCGTTTCCACGGATCGAGCCGCGGCGGCCTCACTTCGTTACTGCTTCGACCCCATCACCGGAAGTGCGATGTGGGACGCGGACTGCCCCGAGCGGTACACGCGCTGCGTTGCTGTCTGAAAATCCGACTCCTTCGCAAGGAAAATGTTCGGCACGAAGCGCTGGGGATTGCGGTCGATCACCGGGAACCAGGTACTCTGCACCTGCACCATGATCTTGTGACCTTTCTTGAATACGTGGTCGTTCGCCGGAAAACCGATCTGATAACGGACCACCGAGTTTGCCGGCACGGGCTCAGGTCTTTCGAAGCTCTTGTAATACCGGCCCCGGAACACATCTCCAGCGATCATCAGTTGATAGCCGCCCATTGTGGGATCCGGCTCGTATTTCTCAGGATAAACGTCAATAAGTTTGACGACCCAATCACTATCCGTGCCTGTCGTGGACGCGAAAAGGTTGGCGATGATCTTGCCCGACACGGTGACATCCTCGGCAAGCGTTTCCGTTTCCCACGTGAGCACATCGGGTCGATCGTCGACAAAGCGCTGGTCCTCGACCAGCCACGTGCTCCATCCTGCTCGCAGTCTGATCGGCCGCGGACGGTACGGGACGGGTTTGTCCGGATCAGAGATGTAACTGTCGAATCCGGATTGGGCGTTCGCCGCGGGCTGCTCGAAAGAAAGTTTCCCTTTGTCGTGAAAATATAGTTGCCGATTGACAACGTTATGTTTCGGCGGCCACGTGTCGTGCTGCACCCACTCGTTGGCTCCGGTCCTGAACGTTGAGGCTTCGGGCAGTTCTGGATTCGGTTTCCCTTTTAAATGATGCGCGAAAAACCGGGCGAGAATGTTTTGCCGATAATGCTGCGATGTCGCACTGCCA
>DASUSJ010000220.1:0-18579 GCA_036375155.1 Pyrinomonadaceae bacterium | reverse complement strand
TGCATTCATAAAACTCTCGGCTGGCGTCGCTCTGACAATTGCGGCAACGTCATTTCGCTGGGTGAATGTTATTTGGGAATTCGATTGGCTTTCGCACAATAGTGATAAATGGGCGACAGGCTATTACCAATACAGCGCGTGGTTTTTCCCGAATGTCTTGCAGGAACGAGAGCTGTTTCTTTACGTTCTAGCGTCGTGGCTTTTTGATATCTCGATCTTGTTGACGATTGGCTTAAGCGTCCCGGCAATCATCTATCTCGTGAACAAACGTGATGAACGGCATGAGACCACGTGGCGGATCCTGTTTGCCGCGGTCATAACTGCGTGGTTCGCATTTTTCATGATGGCGCAGCCGAGCAAATTTATTTGGGACAGCATTCCCTTCCTTCAAAAGATCCAGTTTCCGTGGCGATGGCTGTCGGTTCTTTCAATGCTGTCCGTGACCGCCTTCGCATTGGCGGTGCCGAAAGTGTTATCTATGTTTCGATCTCGGGAGCGGTTATTCGCATATCCGGCGCTGGCTCTCGTCGTCGCGATCATCCTTTTCGACATCACTCAGATCATTATTCCGTCGAACCCGATCCCGCACGCAAAATTCAGCGAAGTCGAAGAGGAGATCGCAACCAAACCTATGTTTGAGGGTTGGTGGCCCGTGTGGGCGAGGCATGACGCATTCACTTTGAACAGCAAGGCTTACGCGGACGGAAGGCAAATAGAAATCTTCAACCTGGAACAGGCATCGAGAGTAGTGAATGTTGCTTCTGGCACCGATACTGATCTCATTCTACCGAGTTTTTACTACCCCCACTGGGCAGCAACGGCTGACGGCCAACCCGCAACTGTTTCTTTCAATGAGAATGGTGTGATCAAGATCCCAATCACAGGGAACGCAGTTTCCGTCCGACTCTATTTCGAAGAACCAATGCGCAATGTCATCGCTGGGTGGATCTCCTTGTCAGTATGGCTAGGGTTTGGATTCCTGCTGCTTCTACACTACGCCCGGGATTTCACTCCGTGGCTTGTGAGACGACCATCGCTTGAGCAGCGGTTCGATAACGGATAGCGCCTAGAGCCGGGAATCGTGGGCTTCGAGCTTCCGTGTCAGAGTCCTGCATCGGTTTTATTCCAGACTGATTCGTCCTCCGAATACAGTCCGCGGGCCCGCTCTAACGTAATTCGTGTTTATCCAACAAATGCCTTAGCGCGTGGACGGGGATTTGGAGTAACTCGGCGGCGCGGGTCTGATTTCCATTCGTTCGTTGGAGCGCTTCCTCGACGTACTCCTTCTCAAGCTTTTTGATCCAGCTCGGGAGATGTAACCCCTCGGCGGGGAGATGTGGTTTCGTGCCGTTGCTCGAAAGAACCGCAGCGCAGTGTTCTGCTGAGATCGATCCGCCCGAAGGCGTGAATGCGACAGCGCGCTCGATCGTGTTCTCAAGCTCGCGGACATTTCCCAACCAGGGGCGCGCCTCGAGCGTCTTTAACGCGTCGTCGGTAACGCCGATCGACTTACCCGAGCGTCGCGAGAACTTGTCTATGAAGTGCATGGCGAGTTCAGGAATATCCGAGCGGCGATCGCGAAGCGAAGGCACGCGGATCGGAATCACCGAAATTCGATAGAAGAGGTCCTCGCGAAACTTCCCATCCGCAACGAGCGGACCGAGGTCACGGTGCGTAGCCGCGATCACTCGGGTATCCACATTCGTCTCCGCCGCCGCACCGATCCGCCGGACCTTTCGCTCCTGCAGCACACGTAGGACCTTTACCTGCATCGCCGGTGACATGTCACCGATCTCGTCGAGAAAGATGCTGCCGGTGTGTGCGCTCTCGAACATTCCCGGTCGGGCCTGCACGGCTCCCGTGAACGCTCCTCGAACGAATCCGAACAACTCGGATTCAAGCAGCGTTTCGGTCATCGCGCCGCAATTGATCGGTAGGAAGGGTTTTTCCGCCCGGTCGGATAGGTCGTGGATCGCGCGCGCAACCAGCTCTTTGCCGCTGCCCGACTCACCGATTATTAGGATCGTCGCCTCTTCACGCGCGACCGCTTCGATCTGTGCATGCAGATTCCGGATCGCATCCGAACTACCTACGATGTTTGCCGTGTTCCCGAACTTACGCTGGGCCTGTTTGAGGGCACGATTCTCGTCGACGAGCGCTTTGCGGTCGAGCGCGCGCTGTACGATGAGCTTCAGCTCCTCATTGTTGAACGGCTTCTGGATAAAATCATCGGCACCCAGCTTGAACGCTTCACGCGCCGTTTCGATAGTTCCGAACGCGGTCATCATCACGATGCCGATCTCGGGATAGAATTCGCGGGCTGCCCGAAGGAATTCGATGCCATTCATATCCGGCATCCGAACATCAGAAACGACAACGTCACACGGTTTCTTTTTCAGCAGCGCGAGTGCTCCACGGCCATCGCAAGCGGTGCTCACCGTATGACCCTGATCTTCAAAGATCACGCGGAGCACTTCGCGATAGCCCTTCTCGTCGTCTGCTATTAACACTTCAGCCATATACTTGTTGATAGTTGATAGTTCGTAGGGGCATCGTGACGACAACGCAGTTTGCCCCGACGAACTATCAACTATCAACTCCTCCAGGTAGCTCAACGATCACCTTTGTTCCTCTGCCCGTTACGCTATTGACGTCGATCCGTCCTCCGTTTTCTTCGATGATCTTGTGCACGATCGACAGGCCAAGTCCGGTCCCCGACGCCGCTTTTGAGAACGGCTCGTAAAGATGATCCAGGTTGACCTGACTAAAACCCGGGCCCGTATCCTGAACGATCATCTGAATTCGCTCACCGGCCATCTCGCGCAACTTAACCGTTATGTCGCCGCCCTTCGGCATTGCGTTGATCGAATTTTGCATCAAGTTCCAGAACACCTGTTTGAGCTGCGTCTCACTCATGCGCGACTTAAGCCTTGCCCGAGCAGGTTCGTATTGAAATCGGTGCGACCCGGTCACCTTCGGATTGTGCTTCATCAGCATAAGGCAATCGCGGATGGTCGAGTCGATGTCCGTCGGGTCATTATTCTTATTCTGAAGCGTCTCCGATGTCGGCCTTGCGTACGAAAGAAAGTTAGTGATGATACCGTTCAAGCGTTCCGCCTCACGCAACGCGACATCCATCAGCGACGCTTCGTATGAACCCTTACTGGAACGCTCGCGCAAAAATTGGAGCGAAGAGCCTAGTGATCCTAAGGGATTGCGTATCTCGTGAGCGAGTCCAGCCGCCATTCTTCCGACGGCCGCAAGCCGGTCCGCACGCCGCAGCGATTCCTCCAACGCTCGCACCTGTGAAATGTCCCTGAACGTAACAATTAATCCGGACACCGCGCCCGTTCGCCGCAAAAGCGGCGAGATCGTACACGCCACCGTCGCCGGCGTTTGTCCGTCGCCGGGCAGCTTCGCTTCGAAGTGCTCGGATGTAAATTCCGCAGTCTGCACGGCTGCAAGACAGATCTCTGCCTTTCGTCGAATCTCTTCACCGAAGACGGTGAGAACACTCTGGCCGATGACGTCATGTTCGGCCATCCCGGAAATCGCCACTGCTGCCCGATTAAATCCGTGGATGGTCCCGTCGAGGTCCGCGGTCACGAGGCCCGTGTCGACGGATTGTATGATCCGCTCGTGAAGAATATTAAGATCGGCAAAGCTCTCTTCACTTTTCCGCAACTGTTCGCTGATACGCTTCCGCTCTCCGATCCGCGCGGCCAGCAACCCAACGAAAAGTATAGCGACCGTGTTTACACCGACGATCTGCACGAACCGCGAGGGAGGAACATTACCGGAGATCGAGTATAGGATCTCTTGACCGGTGAATATTGATAACGTCACAAAGCAAATCGCGCATCCGGCAGTGATCGCCAGCGATTCGGCCTTTCCCAACAGAAATCCGGACACGCAGATCAGAACGATATAAAGCGAAATGTAAGGCGAATTGATATCGCCGGTCTCCCAAACGAGCCACGTGACCAATAGGATGTCCGCAAAAAACTGCACTCGTCGCTGCCGCGGATAATTCGAATTGAAATACGCAACGGCGTGATAGGCTCCGGTAAGTGCGATAGAGACAAGAAAGAACAGGAAAAGGCTTGTCGGAAATGATCCGGTCGGCTCGTCAAGGTAGCTTCCCTTCCACCACCAGCTGGCAAGGAGCAAAAGGAAGATGAGCGCGAGGCGGCCGAATATCAACCGCTGCATACGCTCTAGGCGTTCGGGCTCTGACTGGAGCACAGTCGTGCTCGATGATTTACGCATAAATTGCAGTGCGAAGGGTGAGCGGATCGTTGGGCATTGTAGCCGATTTTTCCAGATTTGAAACAAAAAAATATCTCGGAGTTTGCGAAAGGCCAAGTGTTTAACTATGTTTTCTGCAACAGATACCGAAAAAAATGTTGACAGCCCCGGGCATTTTCGCGTACAACTAGCAGAACCTTAATCACCCAATAACCCATTTTCCACCAAATGTCGAAGGAGTTGTCACCAGATTGCCTTGGATCAAGGCGATACTGACAGCGAAGAAGCGGGTGCTCGGAGAATTTTTGGGACGTATTGCGAGGTTGTTTGTAGGATCGCATGAGTATTAACGGCAATTCCCGGAAAGTGCTTACAGAGCTGCTTACGAAAACTATAGAGTTGGGTGGCTCAGATCTGCATCTGCGCGTCGATTCCCCGCCCCAGGTTCGTGTTCACGGTAAGCTCCAGCCGCTCGAAGGTCTTGCAACTCTTGATCGCGATTCCGCAAGAGCCCTGGGCTGCGCATTCCTTTCCGAACAACAACAACGCCAGTTCGAGGAGAAACTCGAACTCGATTTCTCGATCGGCATTGAAGGCCTCTCCCGGTTTCGCGTGAATGTTTTTAACCAGAAAGAGAGCGTCGGCTCGGTTTACCGCGCGATCCCGTACCTAATTCGGACGTTCGATGAGCTCGGCCTCCCCCCGGTCGTCGCCGATCTTTGTCGTAAACCGCGCGGCCTCGTCCTTGTTACCGGACCAACCGGATCTGGCAAATCGACGACGCTCGCGACGATGATCGACCGGATCAATTCGAGTCGGCATGAACACATACTGACGATCGAGGACCCGATCGAGTTCCTGCACACTCACAAGAATTGCGTCGTCAGCCAGAGAGAGTTAGGGATCGACACGTATTCGTTCGCCGAAGCTCTGCGCTCCGGATTGCGGCAGGACCCCGACGTCGTTCTTGTTGGTGAGATGCGCGACCTGGAAACGATCGAGATGGCCCTCCGGGTCGCTGAGACCGGCCATTTGACGCTTGCGACATTGCACACGAACACCGCCGCCTCGACGATCACCCGTATTATCGACGTGTTTCCGGCAAACCAGCAGCCGCAAATCCGCACGCAGCTTTCGAACGTCCTTGAAGGGATCATGTGCCAAGCTCTGCTGCAGAACAGTACCGGCGACGGACGGGTGATGGCGATGGAGATCCTTATCCCGAACCCGGCCGTGCGGAACTTGATTCGAGAAGACAAGATCCATCAGATCTATTCAATGATGCAGACTGGCAACGACAAGTTTGGCATGCAGACCCTCAATCAATCGCTCGCTGCGTTGTATCGAAAAAGGGATATCACACTCGAGACGGCCCTTGCCGTCTCGTCGAATACCGAAGAGCTTTTGGATCTGGTCGGACGCCCACGGGGCTCGGTGAACGCGGCGGGACGTGGTGTGCAAAACGAACGCGATGGTATTCCCGCGATCAGGCCGCAGATACGGACGGTCGGCGGACCGGGCGATGATCGTCGTTAGGAAGTAGAGATTTTTTATGCGAAACAAGTTCGGCACGAGCCCAGACTTTAACGGAGCGAGCCACGACCATCCCGAGCGTTCCCCCGACCAGTTGGCAGTAACTTGGAACCCGGGAGGCAATGTTGTTGCCGCATGGCCGGCACTGCGCGACGGATCGAACTGGGAAATTGAGCTCGAAAGATTCCCGTCTGATTTCAATCTCGCTCAGACTGTAAGCCTCCGAAGGGGCGGGCAGGCGGGACGGTTTCCCGTTTCGCACGACTCACTTTTCCTGACCACCATCCCTGATTTTTCGGAACGCACTCGAATTCTTGCCCTCGACGGTGAGCGGCTCGCGCTCGATGACGCCGAGTTGGGCGAGTGGCTGATAACGGCCGAACAGCAAGTGGTGCTGGGAACGGATAATCATCCGTTATTCGAGACCTCACTCGACGATACGGCCTGCGCTATTCGGAGGCTACCGAACGGCCTCGTCGCGATGACCGAGGTGCCGCGGGCTCATGTTTTGGCTGCGCGGGAAAGAGTTCGCTCACTACTCGGCGATCGCGTCTCTTCTCACATAAACATTTCCATCGAAACTCCGGTACGGACAACGGCCCGTTATTTTCTGACGGCAGTGCCGGAAGGTGAGCGTGTTCAACGCCCGGGAAAGGAGTCCGAGGTCACGGCATTCATGCTCATCAGCCATGCCGGCTTCCGGTTCGGGCTGTGGAGTCCGGCCACCGGCCTTTTCAGCGAGTATGGATTTCTTGCGCCAAAAAGCATCGCTCAGACCGCCGTGCACACCGGCAGCGCTCCCTTGCGAGCGAATCCCAACAGCGCCGATCCCAGCGAATTAACGGCGTACGTGAGAAATGCCTTCGAACAGCTGTCACTTCAGCTTTCCAAAGAAAAACTCGAGCAGCTGCAGCTGTCCGGCTATACGCAGGTTGTATGGGCGTCGGTACCCGACCTGGCGGACACCATCGCCCCGATCGCCGCGGAGCACGCATCTGCAACCGGTATTGATGTGTTTCACCTCACGGCGCCGCTGGATGAGACCGCGGTCGGAGGCCTGCTGTTGGGATCATTCGCTTTTGGTTCCGCTCATGCCGTCGGTGCATCGATCTTGCCGTCGGCTGATCTCGCGCGCGACTTATTGGTTCTGGCTGATACCGAACAGGACCAGAGACGTTTCAGCGAAGAGCTCTATGCTCGGAAGCGCCGCAACACCGCGATATTTACATTGCTCGGCCCGCCCGTAACGGCAGTTGCGGTCTTGCTAGCCATCCTGGTGATGCTCATTTTATCCAGCGTCGCCACCGGCGTTCGGGACGCTCGTGCAACGGAACGGACCGCCGAATTAAAGCCCGCACTCGATCGACGAAATTCGTATGAGGCGAATCTTAAGTGGTACCAGGAGTTCATCCGGCAGGTCAGCCGCCTTCGAAAACAGCAACCGGTCGGTATCAGCCTGCTCTATCAACTGAACTCAAATTACCCCTTCACGATCGACCCGTCGTTCTACGTCTCGGACATGAAGTTGCTCCCGACCGGTACCGTTGAGATGAAAGGGTTCGCGAGAAACAAGGATGCCGTCGCTTCTTTTCTAAAGTCGCTGGAGTTTGCCGGCGGTACCGAGAGCGGATCGAGGCTGTTCAGCAATCTGGCATATGAGGTCCAGGAGGGTCAGCCCGCGGTCGTTGCGCCTGCGGCGGGCCAGGGGAACGTACCGGCGATCGCGGGTTCGCTGTTGTCGAGCAATAAAGCGGCGCCGGGTGTGATCGTCTGGACGATCCGAGGTAACTACCTGCCGGTGGGCGAATTCGTGCCGCCCGCGGCACCGAACGCTAAGCCTGGTTCTCCTCCGCCTGCAGCTACGCCGACTGCAGGAACAGCACCAGCTTCCGCACCGGCAGCGGCAAGGGCCGCATCGGCGGTGGCATCGAATGCCGCAGCTGCGAAAACTGCTCCTTAAGATTTTTGTTGAGTTGATTTTATGAAGCCTGTTCAAAGAGCAAGCACATTCTCATCCTTCGGTGACGTGCTCATCGCCGAGTCTACGCGGTACGGTCCGGTTATCACGGTTGCCGTAATGAGTTTGATCTCATTCGGAGCCCTGTACCTGGCCTACGGTTACTTCCTGGAGGGCTGGG
This sequence comes from Pyrinomonadaceae bacterium, assembly GCA_036375155.1. Classification (GTDB taxonomy): domain Bacteria; phylum Acidobacteriota; class Blastocatellia; order Pyrinomonadales; family Pyrinomonadaceae; genus OLB17. The sequence goes on along the minus strand of DASUSJ010000220.1, from coordinate 10,660 downwards.
TGCAGTCGAACGAGGAGTATCGGCAGCAGGTGATCCGAAAAGAGATCGAAAACGACAAAACCGAACGAATGCTTGCGGGCGAGCCTCACTTCCGTGCCGAGTTCAAAAAGATCTTCGACCTCTACGAAGAAGCGAAACCATTGCTTCCGCAAGAGACCGAAGTGTCCGACGTGCTCGGGCAGGTCGAGATGGCGGCAAAACGAAATGGCGTCACGCTTACCGGGCTAATGGCGGTGAAGGAGTCGGTGAAATCTTCGGTCGCTGAGAAAGTTTACGAACGCGAGATCCCGGCGATCGTGACGGGCCCATATCCGCAGGTCGTAAATTTCTTCGCCGATATTTCGAGAATGCCGCGAATATTGCTGGTCCGGGATTTTTCAGTGGTCTCACTCAAGACAAATGTGTCAGCCGGATTTACGCTCGTCGCTTATCACGCCCCGCCGCCGGCTGAAATGCCGGATGTTCCCAAAGAGCTAGCGGTAAATTCAAACGCGGAGGCGAATCGATAATGCAAAGCGTTCATTCAAGTGAACCCCGTATGCCCCTTCGGGATCGTTTGTCGACGAAGCTCCTGCTGCTCTTCGCAGCGTCTTTCATCACCTCGCTTGTGCTGCTCGGAGCATGGGCCTTTTTTTCCAGCATCGGTGAGAGCAGCACGACCACTGCCGAGGTAAATATCCAGACGCCGGCGATCGTGATCGATCCGAAACTGCAAACCGATCTCGCGAAAGCTTTGGCTTTTGAGGCCGTGCCCGCCGTGACGCAGGTCCAGAATCCATTCGTCGACCGAGCCAACCTGGCCGGGGCTGCCGCCGCTACGGCGGCAACAGCGACCGCAACGAGAGCCAGTTCAAGTACAGCCGGAACGGCTACGTCGAACCCGTCACGGCCGACTGGCCGAGCCAGCGATCTCTGGGGCAGTGTGGGAAACGCGCAGTCAAATGGAGCAGGCCTGCAGCCCGGCTTCAATGTGCAGGTCGACGATACGAAATCGCGACATGACAGCTGGATGGAGCGCCAGAAGCGCGGGGAGTTCGTGGTACCGGAATCGGAGGTTTTAGGAGTCGAGGACCTGGTGCCCGTGGGGTACGCAAGCGGAGGCAGCCGTGCTGCCGAGGTCATCCTTCTTTCGCTGTCGCTCTGCCGAACCTTCAGCTTTCCAGCCGGCACGCGTTTCTATGATGGTGTGTTGAACGGCTTCGACCAGCGTGAGGTGGTTTTTATCTTCCAGAGCGGGGTCAGACGAAAGTCTTACGCCACTCAGGAACCGTGCCGGCCGGAGGATCCGCGGGCCGGTGGAACAAACACGAATTAGAGATGCTTACGAGATTGCTGGAGACGGCTTCCCAAGCAAGCTTTTTTCAGAATCAAGCAATAACATGAGACGTTTAAAAGAGTTCACAGTTTTATCATTGATGGTCCTGACATCGATCGGCTTTTTTGCCGAGTATGTGGTGACCGCGTCGGCTCCCGGTGTCCGGCAGCCTGTTCCAGCAGCCGAGAAGGCGCACGTCGGAAGAGAAGGCCGGGGATCTTCCATCCGTCAGATCATCAAGACTTCCCCGCTGAGCGTGAGCCACATCGCCGCCGCCCTGTCAGCCGACGACGTGAAGTTTACGGCAGATCTCGCCGCGAATGTGCCCGAGGTTAAACAACCTCCGTCAGCACTTTTTTCGAACGAAGAGATTTCTCGGGAACTAACCAACCTGAAGGCGCTCACGCTCGAGCAGGGCCCGGCCCCCGACGGTAATTATTGCGATGGGAATTTCGTCGGAGCCCCGATAACGTTTTCGCAAACGACCCAGCTAACCTTGGAGGACCTGCTCGAGCAGATCCATAACCGTTTCGGGATCAATTTCCTGATGGGTCCGAATCTGCGACAGCTTCCGATCAATATAAAAACGGGCAGCATTCCATGGAACGTCCTGCTACGCTCGCAGCTTTTTGTCTCCGGCGTGCGTGCCCGGTGCATAAACGCAAACACGATCGAACTTGTCCAGAACGCCGACCTACCGAAGCTCCAGGACGGCGCCGATGTAACCACCCGATTCCTGAAGCTTAAATTTTTGCAGAGGACATCAGGCGGCACAGTCGACCTCGCCGGTAGGAGCCAGGGCGGCGGCCAGAACAGTCAGGGCGGCTGTGGCGGAAGCTCGGGCGGGTCCAGCGGAATTGCTAGTGGCGGTGGTTCGAGCGGCGGTCAGGTCGGCGAGACCGTCGCGCAACAGGGTAGCTCAAGATTCGACAAGCTTATCGTTGAAATCGAGAAAATACTGGGCTTGCGGTCGATGACAGAGAGTAGTCTGAGTGGGGGGCAAGCCGGAGGAAATGGCGGGTTACAGACTGAGGAGAAGCGGACGAACCGATTCGTGACGCAAATACCGGGACGTAACATTTTGGTGATACGAGCGACGGTTGAAGAACATCTCCTGATAGATGAGATCATCGCCCGTGCCGATCGACCGCCATTTCAGGTCGTCATCAAGGGCCTCGTCTACACTGCAAATGAGGATCTGCTTCGCGATGTCGGCGTGCAATCGTCCGTTATCTTCGGCTCCTCTGATTTGCGACAGATTGGGGGTGTCACTAACCAACCTCCCCAACCGCCACCCCCGTCGACCGTCCCGGCAGGCCAGCCGAACCCCGGCGGTGTCCGAACACTCGGGCCGGGCTTTGGGACGCCGATTGGTGGTGAGGGCATTTTCGGTCTTTCGGCAATTGTCGGTACTGCACAGTTTTCAGTGCAAGCCACGGCATTCCAGCAGAACGGGGTCATATCCGTGAAGTCGCGACCGTTCGCGGCGGTGATCGACGGCCTCTGTACGCAGCTGAATGTGGGTCGCGAACTGCCAATTGTCATCGACAGCACACTAGGAGGACAGGGTGACGTGGTATTTGTAAACGCGGCGAATAATCTTGCAGTTACGCCGTATGTCATCGACGACGAAAATGGCAATCCGATGGCAGTAACGCTGGATCTCCGGTTGACCGCGAATGATGTGGATTCGTCGGTAACCGCCCGCGGTGTCCCGGCAATCAGTGAAAGGTCCATCCAGACGCAGCTGCTTCTTGGAGAAGACAAGACGGCGATCCTCGGCGGTTTCACGGTCGATCAGGACAGCAAGACAGTGTCAAAGACTCCATTCTTGGGCGATATTCCGGTCATAGGTGAATTGTTCAAGAGGAGGATCCGCGATACGCGAATCAACCGGCTTTATTTTGCGATCTCGGTTTCAGTGATCCCATACGGAGAAGCTATCGAACCGGTAGAGGTGCCGGGGGCGACAACTAACCCACCGTCGCTAACTCCCAACCAACTCGATCGTTCGACCAAGGCCGAGCCGAAGCAGGTCGTGCCACCGAAGCCGGATAATTGATCGCTAAGGAAAGAACTATTACGCAAAAAAGGGGCGGGTAAACACGTCGAACAAACGTATTAAGTAGTTACACATGTCTGACGAACGGACAGAAGATGGAAGCTTTGTCGAGCTGCTCGGCGGAAGCGGTGATGAAAACTTTGCCATAGACGGGCGCGGCGAGGTGTCTCGCGAGCGCCATGCACAGCCGCCCGTAAATTTCTCGATCGCAGTAGCACCCGGAGTCGAGAAGCAATACAGCCTCAACGACCTTCAGACGATCTCGGAGTTTCTTAACCGCGAGTCGTCGAGCCGATACCTTGCTATTGTCCTCAATGTCTGGACCGGCCCACTGGATTCCACGCAGTTCGAGGTCGGACTGGTTCAGATCAGAAACGGTGATCACCGCAGCGGTGTGATTCACGCGCTTCGCGTCAGTCCCTTCAACGTAAAATTCGTCGAGCTCGAGGACGCGTTCTTCAGGTACCTGCATTCGCACATTTACGATGAGCGAACGCAATCAAAGGTGCTTGAGCACCAGCAGAAAAAGCAGTCTCAAAAAACAAAGGTTTGGGGCGAGGGCAAGACCTCTCTTTCGCCTGAAGAAACCTACGCCGTACAGGCTGCGTCGGATGCGGATTTGGCGGACGCTGCGGAAGAGTGGATCGATCTTACGGACACCGAGGAATACGAGCGGAACATTCGGCGAAATGAAGCGGAGCTCACGACCCAGGAGTTCATCCGTCTGATCCTGATGGAATTTCTGCGTTCGGGTTCGAGCGACATGCATATCGAGGCCGGGCAGCCGACGGGCCGTATCCGCTTCCGGTATGACAGCGAAATGTTCGTACGCTGGGACAATATTCCGTTCGTAAAGATCAAGCAGCTTTGCATGGGTATGTCGGAAACCTCCGGTAAAGATGCGACGCAGATGAAGTTCAAGGATATCGACTCGACAGTGAAGGTTCGTGCACTTCGCGACGGCCGAACAGCCGAGATCGAGCTCCGCTTTGTTTCGCAGCCGACGCTCTACGCACCTTCGATCGTTCTTCGTTCGCAGCTCAAACCGATACGCGATATAAACCAGGTCGGTTTTCTTCCCCGTCAGATCGCGGATTTGAAGGCTGCATATTCACAGAAACGCGGCATCCTGATCGTTACCGGAGCGACCGGATCAGGGAAAACAAACACGCTCGAGGCGATCTACGCGGCTCTCGAAGAGCCGGACATCTATAAGATCATCGAGATCGGCGAGCCGATCGAGATCCGCTCTCCCTATAGAACTCAGATGAGCCTGCGTCCCAATACGCCGTTTACATGGTGGGATGCATTTTACTCGTGCCTTCGCGCCGACCCGGACATAATCGGCATCGGTGAGCTCCGTTCATCCGAGCATGCTTCGGTTGCGATCAACGCGGCGCTCACGGGGCACCTCGTGCTTTCGACCTTCCACGCTGCGAGTGTCGAGGACACGTTGTCCCGCATGTTCCAGCTTGGCCTGCCGCGGGAAAATCTCTCGACCGGTTTGAATCTTATCCTGGCTCAGGCCCTCATCAAGAAACTTTGCGAGCGTTGCAAGATCATCGATCCACACCCATCGGAAATGTACGACAGGCCGGTTTATAAGAGCGTCGGGTGCCCGAATTGTTTCAACAAAGGAACGCGTGGGCGAACGGCGATGGCCGAGCTCCTCTACTTCAACGATGAGGTAAAGGAATGGGTCGAGGATCGCAGCCTGACGGCGCGAGACGTAGTTCAAAAAGCGACTCGGGCTGGTTACCTGATACCGATGCGCGAGGTTGCTCGCGAGAAGGTTCTCGCCGGCGTGACTTCCGAAATGGAGGTTGCAGCGGTGATCGGCTTGGTCGAAAGCAAAAGGCAGGTTTCAAATCGTGAGTTCGACCGCGTCGCGATGGAGGGACACTCACGGTCGCTTCAAGAGGCGATCGAGCGGCACGAAGCCCTTGGAAAGGTCTAACGGATCAAGGATCGAAAACGTGGTGCTCTAGATGAAGGAAGTGAATGAATTAAAAGGTGTCGGGGGAAACGGGCCGTTAAATGTACCGATCAGGCCGCTTGGCCCCAACACGAGATATGTCGGCTCGACACCCGGCGGCGTGGTACCGTTTCGGGCCGCGGAAACTGCGGGCCTTCTCCAGTCGGACGGGGGTTTTAATTTCGCGGGCGTCGATTCGCTCGGCGCGCCGGTCAAGGGATTTGTTCAAACCGAAGATCCCGTCCTTGCTGCTAATGAATTACAGCGTGCCGGGATCAACGTAGGATCGTTGAAAGAACGCCGCGGGCCAAGAAAGAAATTTCGCCGTCCGAACAGCGTTGAATTCGCGACGCTCGCCGAGCAGTTCGGCGACCTGATGGAAGTAGGTGAAAGCCCGACGCAGATCTGTCGTCTGCTGTCTTTCTCGCAGACCAACAAACAGCTGTCGGAAGCTCTCCTCAATGCGAGCGAGTTGATAATCAACGGCTACAGTTTGTCAGAGGCCTTTGCCGCGCAGGTCGACAGCAAAGGCGAGCCCCTATTCCCGATCACGTTTATCTGTGCGCTTCGTATCGGCGAAGAGGTCGGCACGGCGGCTGATGCGGACAGCGGCGTCAGCAAGAGCGCGTTTCTTCTGACCCTGCATCGATTTGCCGAGGCCGAAAAGAAAGCCGAAGCAATACGATCCAGCATTCGATCCGCGCTGATGTATCCGATCGCGGTCGTCATTTTCTGTATCGTCGCCGTTGCCGTAGTGCTTTACTTCGTGATGCCGAAAATGGTCGAGCTCTACAATTCCCTTCTGACGGGCGAGAATACGAAGCTGCCATTGATCACGCGCATCATGATCGGGGCATCCGATTTCGTGACGAGTTGGTGGGGATTAGGCACCATGGTCATACTTCTACTCGCTCTGCTTTACTTTTGGCGATGGGCGAAGTCACCTCAGGGCGGCGATGCGATAAAGGTCGCGGCATTGCGACTGCCGGTATTCGGTTCTTTCTTCCGACACTATTATGCCGCACAGACGCTTCGCACGCTTGCAATGCTGGCGTCGGGCATTCCGTCCATGACCGAACGGTTCCTGGTTGCCGCTGAAACCTCGACGAACCCGGAATACGCCCAGATGTTGATGCACGTCCGATACAGGTTCATGACCGAGTCGACCGACCTGCATAAACTTTTCATTCCCTATCCGTTTTTGATGGGGAAGGAATTTGGCGGCGTACTCCTGACGTTCGAGAAGACAGCGGATATGCAGAACACATTTCACAATTACGCGAAGGTCGTGGAGACGCGTGCGCAGCGTGAGCTCGATAACGTGCTCTTCTGGTTTCAGAATTTCGCGATCGTTCCGGTCGGCATCTTTGTCGGGTTTATAATCGCGGCGCTCTACAGTCCGATGTTCGAGCTTGCGGGCCGCCTCGGACAATGATCTCTAGAAACGAAATGGTTAGCTATCTCGATCTCAAAACTCCCGACCAGCGCGGCGTAACCGTGGTCGAGTTGCTCGTGGTCGTTGTCGTGATCGCAGTCATTGTCGGATTCGCTCTCATGCAGCGCGGCGGCGCTAATGAACAGTTCAAACGCCAGAATGTCGCGCAGGAGCTAAAGTCTGCGTTCGAGCGTGCACGGTTCGATTCCGTCAAACGTCGCGCGGACTCGTCCGGGATACAGGCTAAAGTGGTAGTCGATCAAACGACGTTCACGTTAACTACCGACCGCGATCAGAACGGCTTGTTAGAAACTTCAGACAATGAGGTGGCGAACCTTAGCGGGCAGAATATTGTCATTGCCGGGAACACTGGCATCACGCTTCCCGTGACAATAACTTACAACCAGCGGGGCGAGGCGACGGCAATCGACGCCGGCGGCGTGATCGAACCTGTCTTTCTGGTCTGCAACGTTTCATGTGCCAGCCCGACGCAGGCAAACTCCAACATCGTTCTAGTCACGCCGACGGGTACCGTAAACCTCTTGGCAGGTGGATCTCCCCTCCCGACCTTTTCTCCACCGGGCGGGATATCCACCGTGCCGGCGAATACGTCGATAAATAACACTGCCGTCGTCACCCCGACGCCGAGTCCCACGCCATAAGCGATGAATAGCAGCGACAAGAGAAATAGCATGAAAACGCAGTCGGGCTTCACACTCGTGGAAGTGATCGTCGCGGGCGGGATCATGATCATTCTTTGTATCGGTATCCTGTCGGTCTTCACTTACTTCATCAACGTAAATCGCGGTGAGAACTTTAGGATGCAGTCGCTTTCGGTTCTGCAGCAAGAGGTTGAGTATTATCGAAGTCTCAAGTTCGTACCGAACGGTTCGCCGAATGAGCTGAACGGCGGCACCTACACCAACGTGCGTCAGCGGACGAGTGCGGGTAACCCCGGCCGTGTTTTTAACATTTCCGTCGTTATAGACAACGATCCGTATGCCGCGGGGGTTCAGACGAATGCCGACGTGCCCGACGCAACCTGCACATTTAAGGAGATCACTATCACCGCGACTCCGGCCCTTCCCGAAACCGTGGGAACCTGGACCGCGACACCGCAGACAATATCGATACAGCGTGTTCGATATAACTAAAGTCTTTCGGCTTATGAAAATGCACCGCACAGATCGACGCTACCGAAGCGAGCTCGGCTTCAGCTTGATCGAGCTGCTTATCTCGATGGCGATCACGCTTGTCATTCTTGGCGTTGCGGTCCTGGCGTTCACGAATGCTCTGGGCACTCGCGATCGTGAGACAAGCACAACGGATGCGATCACATCCGCACAGGCGGCACTGAATATCATGTCGCGTGAGATCGGGAACTCCGGGTATGGCCTGACGACCAACGGGATAGTGCTTGCAGATTCCGGGGTGAACCGGCTTCACTTCAGGACGAACACCGATAACGCTAACTTTCTGACAAATGGTCCCGGCGAGGACGTTACTTTTTATTGCGACTCGTGCGGGCAGTGTGACGCGGCCGGTGCCGCCGGTTCCGTGCTCCGCTATGATTCGAATACGGGCGTTACCTCGGGAATTATAAACCGTGTAAGCCGCGTCGACTTTACCTACTATAACTACACGGGCACGGCCAGTCCTGTTGCAGGACCCGCAGCCGCGAACACGGGGCGCGTCAATATCAAGTTAACGGTTTGCCTGCCGCCGGCCCGCAATCAGCCAGCAAACCGTACGGTCGAGGTCAGCGCCGACGTGACGCTTCGAAATTCGCTCTTCATGCGAGGGCAGTACTGATGAGAGCATATCGGCAGCAATTATTTTCTGGTTGACGGGTGATGATAAAATACACCCGTTCCAATTACATCATCGACAGCAGTACGGATCGGTGACGATCGGGGAGGACATATGAATTCCGGGAGACTGCGTTTTAATACTCGGCGAACTGACGAGAGCGGAGCCGCGCTGGTGACCGTGATGCTTGTTGCGGTCCTGCTCTTGGTGGCGTCGATCGGGTTGCTCACAGCGCTCGGCCGCAATTCGCAGAATTCGACGGATGTTCTGTCCGAGACGAAGGCTTACTACGCGGCTGAGACAGGTTTGCAGGCTGCGATCAACGAGCTTCGGTACGACTGCAGCGCTACTTACCTGGCTGCCAAGAACGATCCTGACATGTCTACGTGGCTTCCGTATAACGTCACGGCATTCGACGGTAGTCCGGCAAATGTGATCGGTCAGCCCGCGGCTGCCTACGTGCCCCGCACCGGATCTGCGTACAAGGTTGAAGTAAGCGATCCAGATAACATCGGCGGTAGCACGACATTCTCAACTGTGGGGCGATTTCTACCAACGACGCTAACTGGGACCCCTCCTGTTACGACAAACATACAAGGAACACTCTCGGCGGACGGTAAGAGCGTGACTTACGGGACGGCGCCCAACCGAACGACTGTATCGATCGTTGATCGAGCATCCACAACAATAGATTTTTCGAATTACTCAAATCCCCAGGTCATGGCATTTCGCGTTGAGGACGAAATTGGCGGAACCGGTTCGCAGATTTCGGATGTGCTGAGTTTTGAAATCAACTATCGGATGTCTTATCCGAGGACCGAGTCAAAGACGATTTACGGCACCTTAAAACAACTCGCGTCCATGGGAGCCATCACGGCAACTTTCAGGAACCGTGAATACACTTTGATGGGCAGTTATATCAATTTGTGTTCGGCCGCGAACTGCGTTGTCGCTATAGATCCGTGCGTGCCGCGGCCCGCCATCGCTGATTTTCCGGTACCCATCACGGCGAACGCCACCACAACGATTTGGGCAAACGTCACACCGGTTTTGCCGACACGAATCCTCGTCAAGTCGACCGGCTACGGACCGCAAAGATCGAAGAAGATTCTCGAGGCAATCATCCAGCGCAACTTTATCGATAACCTTGGATCTACGCCGGGAATTGCGATGCTCGGACCAATGGGACCCGGTTTTGTTTTTCAAGCGGGGACTTCGTCCGGTATTACATATCAAGGCGGGAGCGGTCCTTCCTTTGGCGTGACGGATCCGGCCGCACTCCAGTACCTGCTCACGCACCCCCCGGGACCGGGCCAAGGCAGCATGACCCAAATGCAGCCACCGCCTGCACTGATTTCCGATGTTCCATCGTGGCAGCAAACGGCGGCTGCGCTTCATGCGAAGGTTCTCGAATACCGACTGGCGGCTGAGGGGTCGGGGACTTTGTACACGGGCGGTGGCGATCTGCCTTTTCCACCGGGAAACCACGCCACTGGAACGGGCATCACTTTCTGCGAAGGCAACTGCAAAGTCACAGCGGACGGTGGTGGCGTTCTCGTTGTTACTGGAACCCTGACGAACGTCGGCGACTTTGATTTCAGAGGACTTATCATCGTTACGGGTACGGGCGGCTGGCTTCGTAACGGCGGTGGTAACGGCTTGATCGAGGGCAGCGTAGTTATTGCGCCGTATGACCCGAACAACCTTGCGGCCGGTTTCCTCCCTCCGAGATATCAAGTCACGGGCGGCGGTACGTCAGACATAATTTACACGGAGCTCGATACCGCCTTTGACGGAACCGGTGCCGCGACGGACTTTGTTCAGGGCGTCGCTGAAAAGTAAAGACTTGACGAATATGATAGAAGGGGCGGCCAGCTGGCCGCTTTTTTTGCGCCTGAAAGGGATTTGCCGGACAAGCAGGTTTCCTTTCACGTTCTCGAATGACCCGTCGTCGTTGCCGCCGTCTGAAAATTAGTTCGAACAGATGTCGCAAAAATTCGAGATATTGCGCGTCGAACAACTGCAACTGCACCGACATTGAAGGGTGACGCTCGGAAGATGAGT
>DASUSJ010000219.1:0-4676 GCA_036375155.1 Pyrinomonadaceae bacterium | reverse complement strand
GGAGCAAGCTCCGGCGTGTCACGGAGGGGGCCGTTCGAGCGGAACGGTTTCAGATCGATAACATAGGTTGCTTTTCCGGTGCTGAACTGCACAAGCCGAAGATCGCCGCGGTACGGATCGAGCTCCGTAGTTTCCGTATCGAAACCCAAAAACCTTTCGCCGGCAAGCTCGCGGTAGATCTTGCGGACACCTTCGGCGTCGTTGATAAGCTGGAAGTAAATTTCCATAGGGTGCGTGTGATCAAAATTGTATCGCTTACCGCACGTAAGCTGAAATGAGGGGCATTCGCCCCCAATTATTCCATTATGAACATTTACCAATCGCGGCTTATTGTTTATACTGATTGCGAGTTTGCCTGGGAAAACGCGTGTTGACATCGCAGGTCGAGAGCAAACGTTAGAGGATTTAGAACGCCGAGATAGAAGTCGGCACACAGATTTTTGAAGGTCGAGCACGATTATGCAACTCTGCAATATCCAGGTGCTCCCTTCGACATAAAAGCGGTTGACGCTTTTTTGAAAATAGAGATTTCTGCGTGAAACAATTCACAGCCGCCCCGCCCTGGACAATGCTTCCTAGCCGGGACACTAAGAGAAAATCTTACGCAAGATCCGCCCTGTCGTTCTAGGCAGCGCTCAAGGTCTGTTCAAATCCCGCTAATGTGATCTTCACCGCCGAGGAAGTCCGCAGTCCGAGTGCATATCTACACTAAAAATTTGAGGAAAAGATCCCATATATGTCGAAAGAGATGATCATCAGCGTCAACGGGCGCGAAAAGAAGATCGCCATTCTGGATAATGGCCGCGTCACGGAATTTTATATTGAACGCGGTGAGGAAAACTCCGGTATAGCCGGGAACATTTACAAGGGACGGGTGCAGCGCGTGCTGCCTGGAATGCAGTCGGCGTTCGTGTCCATCGGGCTCGAGCGCGACGCGTTCCTTTACGTCTCCGACTTCTTCGATGAAGAGGAAGAGATCGAGCGGATTGTGATGGAGAAGGGCAAGAAGGTTTCTCCCGAAGAAGCTAAACGCGAGGCGCAGGAAAAAGTCGACCGGGCCCGGGTCGAACGAGAAAAGCAGATGGAGGCAGTGCAGGAAATTGCCGAGCCGCTTGCAGAGGTCGACGTCCCTTTAGAGGGCGAAGACCAAGAGACCGGCAGAGGCAAACGCGGCCGCGGCCGGCGCGGGAGACCGACCCGGGACGAGGATCGAACCGAATCGGTTTCTGCGGAGGCTCCTGGGGAGGAACTTGAACGCGAAACGCGCGTTCCGGTTTTCGAATTCGAGGATTCGGGTTTCGAACGCGTGATCGATGACGAAGACACGGGCGAGATGTTCAAAGACGCATTTATGCAGGAACGCATCGTCGATCAGGTCCGGGCTGTCGAATTCGATATGGAAACGACGGCGGAGGCCGAGGTCGGATCGCTGCTCGGATCAGTTTCGAGCGCCGACCTGAGCGGGTTCGAGCGGATCGCGGACGACGATGACGGGTCCGCTCTCGGAGAAACGCCGAAGAAGAAACGCAAAGGGCCGTCGAAGGCCGCCCACGGGAAGTTCTCGAAGACCTCAAAACGTAAGAAGGACGACGAGGGTGAGGTGGAAGAAAAGCCGGCACCGAAGAAAAAAGCCGCTGCGAAGCCAAAGGCCACCAAGGCAAAAACGACCCGAACCAAGAAGGCAAAAGAGGGTGAGGCGCTCGAAGACGGGGAAGCGAGCGTAAAGCAGCCGAGTGAAACTGCGGAAATGACTGTCCGTCGGGGCGGCCGTGGCCGTCGACGTGGTGGACGCGGTCGAGCCCGCGGCACGACAGAGGCCGGCGGCGAGTTCGTGGATGGCGAAGATTCAGCCATTACCGATGGTGACGGAGATATTGAAGTTCTCGCTGAGGTCGCCGAGAGACCCGAGGTTGATGAGCCTGAAGTAAAGGCTGAACCTCAGGATTCACGGGGTCGCCGCGATGCACGCGGTGGAAGCGGACGTCGGGATTCTCGTGAGCGCGGTGGACGTAATGGTCAGGGGCGCCGCGACGGGCGTGACCGTGCTCCGCAGCCGACCATTTCGGAGCTGCTCCGTGAAGGGCAGGAAATTCTCGTTCAGATAGCGAAGGAACCGATCGCACGCAAAGGCGCGCGGATCACGTCGCACATTGCCTTACCGGGTAGATTTCTTGTTTACATGCCGACCATCGAACATCTCGGAGTGTCGAGAAAGATCGAATCGGCAAACGAGCGGGGACGCCTTCGAACGCTGATACAGCGGATACGGCAGGACGAGGAAATTCCTTCAGGCGGATTCATCGTTCGAACCGCCGGAATCGGAATTTCCGAAGAAGACCTCAAACAGGACGCGAAATACCTGGTCCGCACCTGGCAGGACATTAAGAAGACGAGCGAGAAGGCAAAGTCGCCGGCGATGGTCCACCAGGACCTTGATCTAGTTCAACGCCTGCTTCGCGATCAACTATCGGACGATTTCACAGCTATCAGGGTCGATAGTGAAGAAGAGTATCTTCGAACCGTCGAATTTATTAACCGCATGCAGCCGCGGATGGTCAACCGGGTGAAGTTCTATACCCGCGAGGAGCCGATCCTCGACGCCTACGGTGTGCAGGAAGAGATCGATAAGGCGCTCAAGCCGCGTGTGTGGCTGAAATCGGGGGGCTATCTCGTCATCAATCAGACCGAGGCCCTCGTCGCGATCGATGTGAACACCGGTAAGTTTGTCGGGAAAGGAAACGCACGGCTTGAAGACACGATCACAAAGACGAACATGGAAGCCGTCGACGAGATCGCACGTCAAATACGTCTCCGCGATCTCGGCGGTATTATCGTTCTCGATCTGATCGACATGGAGGACCGACGAAACCGCCACAAGGTTTCGCAGGCGCTGCAGGAAGCACTTCAGAGCGACAAGTCGCCGACGAAGGTGCTCTCTTTCAATGATTTTGGTTTGATCATCATGACGCGAAAGCGGGTGAAGCAATCGCTGGAACGGACGATGTGCGCACCGTGTGAATATTGCGAGGGCGCAGGCTGGGTGAAATCGCCAACGACGGTCTGTTACGAGATTCTTACCGAAGCCCGCCGCGTCTCGAAACAGCTCGAGGACGTCAGGCAGACGACGCTGCGGATCCATCCCGATGTCGCGAAGGCCCTCCGCAGTTCGGAGCGTTTCGTGCTTGAAGAGATCGAGGCTTACCTCGGTAACATTGATCTCTCATCGGATCCAACGATCCATCAGGCCCAGTTCGATTTTGCGTTTGTTTAATGTTGACTGATGGGCCTCAGACGAGGCCCATTTCGTAAGTATCTCTTGAAATCGCGTATCGTCGCGAAGCGGGACCATAGCGACATAAGCCAGTGCAAATCCCGGGTCCAATTCCAAACAACTCTTCGAAGATTCTTTTGGCGGATCTACCTCTCAAAATCCCATTTCTCGCATCACCGCTTGAAACCGAGGGTGCGAACGAAGGCCATCAAATGCGGGCTCGTTCGCGAGCCCGTTCCAACAGGTGCCGCCGAAGCGGAAATTCTCTTCGATAACCCATAGAGCTTTATTCACTTCACCCAGCAATGCATAACGTGTGGCGAGTTCCTGTCTACAATTAACTCCCTGATCATACTGACGTTTCTTGACCTCGATCTGTTTCTGCCAAAACCCGCGTATCCCCGATTTCGCGAACGCCGCCCGTAATCCGTCAACCTCGTCTGGCAAGATCGACTTATACCGCTCAAGTTCGGTCTCGACTGCTTCCGCGAACATTCCTCGCTGCTCGTAAGCTTGACCCATGTACATGTAAGCCGTGCTTAGCTGCGGGTCGAGTTCGATCGCCGCCTTTCCCCGCTCGATCGCGGCATCGAAGTTTCTCGAATGATAGAAGTTGACGATCGAGTAAACGGCAATGTTTCGCGAGGTGGGATCCAGGCGGCGTGCGGCTTCTAGCTGCTGCTCTGCCTCGTCGAAGCGGCCGAGCGATATCAGGTTGAGACCATACCATGCACGTGCGATCGCGTACCGCGGATTCAGCTCGATCGCGCGCAGAAAGTGCTCGTTCGATCTTTGCCAGTCTCTGCGAAAAGCGCACAGCACGGCCGCCATGGACGTATGGGTTTCCGCCAGGCGATCGTTGAGCTCGAGTCCCCGCCGCGCTGCCTCTTCAGCACGAAGCATGATCGTGGCCGGCTCGTCATCCAGACGTCGGTTGACCAGCACGTAACTGTCCGCGAGGCCCGAATACGCAAGTGCGAAGTTTGGATCAAGACGGATGGCTTCCTGAAAGGACGTGATAGCTTTTGAATAGTTGTCAGGCGTGCGCTGGTTCCAGAAGTACCGGCCTTTTAGATAGGCCTCGTACGCATCGCTATCTTGAGTTATTATGTGCAGCGTCTGATCGCTGTCGCGGCGCTGCAGGGCCGACATCAGCTTTCCCGAAATGACATCCTGAAGCGGCAGTATCTGACCCACCTTGCCGTCAAACTGATCCGACCACAACTGGTCCCCAGTTGAGACGGAGATGAGTTGCAGCGTCACCCTCAACAACCCGTTTTCTTCCTGAACCCGGCCATCCAGTACGGCGTCAACACCGAGCGATCTTCCGGCGATCGACACATCCTGCTCCTCACCGGCAAAGCGTAGAACCGAGTTAGTCGGACGAACAGCAAGATCATCGATC
>DASUSJ010000218.1:0-16607 GCA_036375155.1 Pyrinomonadaceae bacterium | reverse complement strand
CGATAATGCTGCGATGTCGCACTGCCAAAGTCGATGCGCCCAAGCTTTCTGCCTTCGCCATTCGACCAGCCGCCGTGATTCCACGGTCCGACTACGAGAAAGTTCTTGTTCGCCGAATCGTGCCGCTCGAGCAGTTCGTAGATCTTGATCGGACCGTAAAAATCTTCCTGGTCCCACCAACCGGCCACGTTCAACGTCGGCACGGTCACGCGATTCAGCCAGGGAGCGAAACCCTGCCGCTTCCAGAACGCGTCGTAATCCGGATGATTTACAAAGTCATTCCACGTAGGCAACTTTCCGCCGAAGTACTTTGCGTCGACGTTGGACAGTGCACCAAGGTCGAGATACCACTCATATGTGTCGTATTTATCTATTATCCTGGACGGATCCGACATTTCTTTCGACGACTCCATCATGTACGTGAATTCGAAGCCGTAGCTTAATCGAAACGCGCCGTTGTGATGAAAGTCATCGCCGATCCACATGTCCGCGGGCGACGCCGCCGGAACGACCGCCTGGAGGGCCGGGTGCGGATCGAGCATTCCCATTACGCTCAGCCATGCTCCGTAGCTGGTCCCCGCCATGCCGACGCGTCCGTTGTTGGGCGTGTTTTTTAGCAGCCATTCGATGGTGTCGTAAGCGTCCGTGCTTTCGTCGATCGCCTGCTTATCTTTAGGGTCGCGCGGCTGCCGCAACATGACGAACTGCCCTTCCGATTTGAAACGCCCGCGAATGTCCTGGCGGACGACCACGTATCCGTCGGCCCATAATTCTGGCAGCGCTCTTGCGAGTTGTTCCGGGCTGGCGTCGCCGATACCGTATGGTGTTCTGAGAAACAATACCGGAAGCCGTTCGCCGGCACTCGCCGGGGCGTAAATTTGCGTGTAAAGTTTCACGCCGTCGCGCATTGGGATCATCGCCTCAGTCCGAACAAAAGAGGATGCCGGCTGTTGCGCCGCTAACGTTGTGACGGTCGCGAGCCAAGTGACGGCGACCAGTGTGCGTAAGACGATCGTTATTGCTCTGTTCATCCGTTCCTTCGGGGGCGAGTGAGTTTGCCCCTCATGCGACAACTAAGCGCTAAACTACTTATTACCAACAACTCTATTTTCCGGTTTTCTCGTTACCCGATCGATCGGGGCCGGTCGGGGCAGCCGCGGCACGGGATTCTTTTCAAGTAATTTCATAGCTTCCGCAACGGCGCGTTCCAATTGCGGATCTCGGCCCTTTATCACTTCGGCAGCCGTATACTCGACCTCGATATCGGGTGCTACGCCGACATTTTCGACATCCCACTCGCCCTTAAGGTTGTAGAATGCCAGGTTCGGTGCCGTTATGCCGCCGCCGTCTATTGTCGGCGGAAACCCGAGCGTTCCGACCAGTCCGCCCCAGGTGCGCGTTCCGACCAGAGGCCCGATCTTGCGCTGACGAAACATGTAAGGCAAAGCGTCCCCGCCGGAACCCGCGGACTCGTTGATTATCATCACTTTGGGACCGAAGATCCCGGCGATCGGTGAGGTGGAAGGCCGGCCGTCGCGTAAGGCGAAAAAGCCCATCAGTTTCCTGTCCAGCTCGCTGGCGATGTAATCCGCCACCATTCCGCCCTGGTTGTAGCGCTCGTCGATTATTGCTCCGTCTTTATCCTGCTGGGCATAGTAATAGCGGGTGAAATACGTGTATCCGGCGCCCCCGGTATTGGGCAGCCACACATAAGCCAGCCGCCCCCCTGAAAGTTTGTCAACGAGCCGGCGGTTGTCCTCGACCCATGCCCGCGTCCTAAGACCGTCCTCGCTGGCAACCGGGACAACTGTTACAAGCCTCGAACCTTCCATCGACGGCGTTTTGTTGATCCGGATGATGGTCTGACGGCCGGCGGTACCCTCGAACAATCTGTATGGGTTGGCTGGAGGAGCCAGCTGTTGACCATTCACCTCGAGAATATAATCGCCCTGCGCTACTTGAATTCCAGGTGCGCTGAGCGGCGCCCGCAGGTCCGGATTCCAATTCTCGCCAGTGTAGATGCGGCTTATGCGATATCGTCCGTTTTCCATCGTCAGATCCGCACCAAGCAGGCCAACCGATACAGTTTCGTCGCTCGGCACATCACCCTGACCGGTCAAATACGAGTGCCCGACCGTCAGTTCCCCGCCGGTCATGGCGATGACGTATCCAAGATCGGCCCGGTGCCCGACGTGCTCGATCAATGGGCGGTACTTTTCGTAGATCGCCTTCCAGTCAGCGCCGTGCATTTTCGGATCGTAGAAATACTCGCGCTGAACCCGCCACGTTTCGCGGAAGATCTGCTCCCACTCGGCGCGCGGATCAACCCGCATCTCGAGCTGCTCCACGTTGAGCGGTCCGTCACCGACCTTTGCGGGAGCCTCGGTTCCGACGATCCCGAAGCTCGGATTGGCAGGGGAGCCGGCAACGTATAGAAGTCTCTTCCTGTCGGCGGAGACGGAAAACCCCCGTATGCCTTCGATGAAAGGTGTAGCCCTGCGCTGTTTGAACTGGTATTTCTGCAGGCGCACAGGGCCGCCGCTTGCCCCGATCGGTTCAGTGAAAAAGAATGATTCCGGTGGACCCGCCGTAAGATTCTTGTAGTCCCTCGCCGGGACATTCACCGAGATTATTCGTTGCCCAATCCCGATCGGATCGATCTGGATAGTGCGGGCGGCCGGCGTGGGCGCCGGGGTCGTCGACGGCGGTGGCTTCGGGGCTTCGATCGGAGGAGCCTTCTCGTCATCCGATTCAGGAAGTAGTGGCGACGGGTCTGTCGCGCTCAGAACCGCCAGATAAATGGAACGTCGCACGGGTCGGTCCAAAGAGCTCATCTCCAGCCAGCCGGTGGTGGGTCCGTAGTCGGTGCTCGATAGAAAGTAAAGATACTTCCCGCCCGCATCAAAAGTCGGTGAGATCGAGTCCGCAAGGCCGTCGGTTACCTGATACGATTTTTTATCCGCCAGTGAATAGAGAAAGATCGCCCGCAAGTGACTCGGTAGATTTTTCGAGTAGGTGATCCATTTCGAATCCGGCGACCATGATGCGCCGAAATTACGGAACGGGTCGGGGTGGATGTCTATGTCGATCTTTTCCGCCCGACCACTTTCAAGTTCGATCATCCAGAGATTGTCGTGGTTATCCTCCAGCAGGATCTGCTTGCCGTCCGGAGACCACGCCGGGTTCGAGTAAAAGCCTGTTGTCGGGAGGGCGATCGCTTTCGCGGGCATAACGCCCATCGGCTCTCGGAGCATGAGCTGATACTCGCCGCTCGCGTCGGACAGCCAGGCGACCCGTGCGCCGTCGGGCGACCAAACGGGGCTTCGGTCATGGGCACCGGTGCTCTGCGTGAGATTTCGGAAATCCCCCTTCTCCGCCGGCACCGTGAATATCTCGCCGCGGGCTTCGAAGGCGGCTCGGACCCCGGTCGGTGAAAGCTCGTAGTTGCGGATCATGCTCGCCACCTTCTTGAATTGAGGGCGAGCCCAAGGTAAGTCGCCGGTCACTTCGATATTGAGCCTCCGAGATTGTCCGGTCTTTGTGTCGAAAAGGTGGATATAGCCTGCCTGCTCGTAAGCGACCGCGTCAGCACCTGCCGAGGCCGACATGATATCGAAATCTTCGTGCCTGGTGAGTTGTGTAACCTGGCGGGTAGCGGTCTTATAAGCGAAAAGATTGGCCGTGTGGTTGCGGTCGGAGACGAAATAGATCGTATCGCCGACCCACATCGGAAAACTGTCGTTGCTGTTATTCCAGGGAAGCTTTTCGACTGTGTAATCGGCGAGGTTCATGACCGAGATCGGGTGTGTGCGCCCACCTCTGTGATGCCGCCACATGCTTGCCTCCTCCCATGCTGGAAACATGTGCGTCGATACTTCTTCGTAAGCCAGGCGGCGGCCGTCCGGCGAGTGCGAGCCGGTAAAGGCCCGGGGCGGCGGCAGCCGTTCCGGGAGCCCACCGTCCAGACCGATCGCCCATAGCTGGTAGTACGCCCCCTGAGGAGCACTGGTCCGAACCGACGAGAAGATCACGCGTCGGCCGTCAGGGCTCCAATTTCGGACGCGATCCACAGAGGGGTGGAACGTCAGCCGCTTTGGGTCACCTCCAGAAGTGGGCACGACGTAGACGTCGGTGTTGCCCGCAACGGTGGCTGTAAAAGCGATCTTCGAGCCGTCCGGCGAGAAGGAAGGATTTAGCTCGACGCCCGGCGTTGCCGTGATCCTTCGGGCCTGGCCTCCGCTCCGGGACACGGTCCATAGATCACCCGCATATTCGAACGCCACTAAATCCTGACTCACCGTGGGGTGTCGAAGTAGTCGGGTACCCTGCGCCGTCGCGGCGGCTGAGGCCAATAGGCAAAGGAATAAGGCAAAGAATTGTTGTCGTCGGTTCATCATGGCCACCCTTTTCCGAAGATTTGTGATCAGGCGATTCAATCAATGCGGTGCGAATTTCACCACCGCGTCCTGCATTGGCATTTCCAGCCGGCGCTTGTCGACCGGCGGGGCTTGGCCTGAAGGTTTCCAGCCCCAACCTTTCCCCTGCACCTCGAATGAATCGAGGACGTAAGGCAACCCTTCGGAGGCGAGCGGTGCGTTTTTGTTGCCAATATGAAAGTGAAGATGCGGCTCGGTGGAATTTCCTGAGTTGCCCACCAACCCAACGACCTGCCCACGTTTGACCCTGTCGCCCACCTTTACGCGAAGGCTGCTCGGCTGCAGGTGAGCGTAAAAGGCATACCGGCCCTGACCCAAGTCAAGGATGACGTAGTTGCCACCTACCGTTTCGAGGGTTATGGGCACCGCCCGTGAATTTGCGCCCGGAATGTTTTCCGGGATGCCGTCTTTTACCCCGGCCACAATACCGTCGGCAACAGCAAGGGCTTCCGCGCCGTAACAGCGATAGCTCTCATTCTTAAGCTGATCGCCCGCCCAGGTCTTGCCGTCCTCGCGTAGCTGCACCCAATCAATCGCGAACCGCTGCGCAATGTGAGCCGCGCCGGCGACAGGAATAAGCGCGCGACGGTGACCGGAAGCGTTCGACGGCCCGTTCGCCGCAAGCCATCCCTCGCCCCGGAGCGGAGCCGAGAGTACGAGCGGCGGGCCGTTTCGAACGGTAATTTCAGCGCCGTTGCCTTTGATCTCGATCCCGCCATCCGCCGCCGGATTGATTCTCGCAGTAAGATCATGACGAAGAACAGCTGGCACGGCGGTCGGCGAATCGAACGTCAGCCAAAGATATGCGACGGCCCTCAAGCCGCCTCCGATCCGCTGCTTGTCCGCGGCGGGCGGCACGCCGGGACGTCCGAGAGCCGCCTTCAATTCATCTCCTTCATATCTCACGACAGAGCGGCCGTTGCCATCCGTGACGTCCAGTTTCGCCACCGCCAACTCCGCCGAGCCGAAGTTCGTAAGGTGAAGTTCATACACGAGATGCGTTTTGCCGTCGCCCCTGAACGCCGTCGGGACGATGGGTAGCATCATCTCCACAGGCAGGGCGAGCGGAGGGCGCGCCGCAGCCGGCGGTGCAGCCGCCGTCTGGCTGGCAGGACTTGCCGCACTCGACGAAGCGATCCTTTTTGCAGTCTGGTTCGCACCGTTCTGGTGCAGGATCAGGTGAGTGACTTCGCCTTTTTCATTTCTGACGAACGTGATCTGCGCGTCCACCGCCGTGAGGAAGAATTTGGACTCCGATTCCGCGAATACCTCGAACTTCGGCTGATCAGTCGCCTGGATGGACAACCCATCAGCTTCCCGCGTTACCGTGATGGCAAAATCGGGAGAAAGCTCATACCTCCCGACATACGCGTCATACACCGCCGGAGCAAGCTTGATCGCCTTGCGTTCCGCCCCCGCCTGGGCCATCGCATGCGGCGGCCAGAGTAGAAGCGCCGCGACGCCTAGATAAACAATGACTCTCACCATGAGCGATACGGGAATACGATAGCCCTCCTATAGACACTAAGAATGATCAGAACGAAACCCTTATTCCGACCTGTCCTTCCCGTCCTGGGAGCACCTGACTAGCTGTTCCGAAAGGCCGTAGTAACGGCCGGAGCGGACTGTCTGCTCGATTTTGGACAGCTGCCGGGTTTTGACGATTAAGCAAATTGAAAAACTCGAGCAGGAGCTGTACCTTCACACGCTCGCCAATGTCGAATCGCTTTGAAAAACGCATATCAAGATTCACAAAGGCAGGTGCTGTAAAGGCGTTTCGGCCGGCAGTAAAGTCGATGCTATTAAAGTTTCCATTTCCGTCCGGGTCTCTCGACAGCTCGTCGAAGCGGCTGAAGTGAAATCCGCTCTGTATCCGGAAAATGCCGCTGATCTGAAACTTCCACGGAAGATCGACAAGCCCATTGACCTGAAAAATATGGTCCAGCGCGAGAGGTGAAGGTCCTTTGTCGAGATCCGGACCATTCAGAAAAGTTCCTGCCGCCGCCACAAAATTGCCATTACATGCGATGAAAGAACCGCTGTGATTGTTTTGGCTCGGGCAGGCGGGCATGGTCGGGGTCGCGGCCCTACCCGGATCGGTCACCTGGGGCACGATTCCGATGAATTGGTCCGTGGGGTTCGTGTTTATGCCAAGAGAGTTGTCAGTCGCTTTTGAATATGTATAGCTCGCACCGAGCTGATACCGGTTGCTAAGGCGTTTATTTAAACTGACCACCAAGCCGTCGTATTGACCCTCAAAGAAAGGGCCGAAAGTGGGAAGCTCAGGACCCGGTGGATCCAGCCGGCGCCCGACGACACGTGATATAAACGCAAGATTACTGAGTCTGATGCCCAATAGATTTCTAATTCGACGATGATGATAATCCACCTCAATCACCATGTCGTTTGTTATTTCGCGCTGTACTCCTATGCTGAAGCCGTGCGTGTGGGGGGTCTTAAACGTACCGTCGACCGCGGTCGGAGACGCCGACTCTGGAATGATGCGATTGTTGAGAACCCCGAACCGGCCCCATACAAAATAACCATTCGGCTGGCCGACCGCCGCCGCCGCCTGGGCAAGGTATTGATCGGGCGTGAGTCCCGAAAGCGCCTGGATGTTGCTGATATTTATCACGGCGTTCGCCGGTATAGGAGCATGCCCCGGGGCGACCACATTGTTGAGCCTGTCCACACCGATAATCGGTCCGCCGCCTGTTGGACAGACCACACCACCGGCCGCGATCTGGGCATCTGTTAAATGATTCGAGGCGCAAAACCCCGGAAGTCCGACCGCACGAGCAAGGCTTGCAACGTAACTCGGCGATCCGTATAGCCCACGCGGAAAATACAAAAACTGCAATATACCTCGCTCGGCGCCGCCGAACGCAGGAACGGCACTTACAAGGCCCAGTCGGAACTGATCGAAGAACTTGCCATATTGGCCACGAACAACGGTCTTGGAATCCGGTGCCCACGCGAAGCCAAAACGCGGAGCAAGGTTTGAGTTGGACGTAAATTCAGAGTCGTGTTCCCACCGAATGCCGAGGTTAAGCGTCAGATTTCTTAGTATCTTCCAATCGTCCTGAACAAAAAGCGCGTTGTAGTTGTTATTCAAGTGAATCTCACCTCGCTCCGGGGTCGGCGCGCCGCGCTCAAGAAGAAGAAAAATGCCGCTGTTTATCGCACCGAAGTTCACATAGTCATCAACCGTCGAGAAGATCTGGTTGGTAACCAGGACAGGGTCGGTTCCGTCGACTTTTGTCTTCAGAAACTGCCACCCGAACTTAATGTCGTGCTCGCCAAGAAGTTTGTTCGCATTAGCAGACAGGGACGTGTATTTCTGATCAAGAAATGAGTACGTGCTTGCGTTGCCGAACTGGACCTGGGGAAGGTCGCCGAATAGATTGGTAGCGTTGCACGTTGGCGGGCAAAGGCGAGGCGCTGAGAACGCGTTCAAGGTTGTAACGCCAATGATCTCTGGGTTTGACGGGCCGCTATCTGACGGTTCACCCCGGTAGGCACCGCGGAGAGTGACGATCCAGGGCTCTGCCTGATCACCTAGCAGCATCGTGTCGCTGAATCCCAGTAGTAAATATCGTGCCCCTGAGTCGCTTCGTGTCGTCGGCAAGCCCGAGCCTGCCCGTTTGGTGAATTCGTTCGTGTAGTTCATCTCCTGTGTAAGTTGATGACGACCGAAATTCTGATTGAGTTTTATAAAGGCCCTCGTTTCCCGGAATCGCGTCGGAACATTGAAAGGGTCTTCTTGAGCGTGGATCAGGTTATCGAGCACGGGAGGGACGGCCGGAAATGCGAAATCTACGCCGCGATCTTCTGTGATCCTCTCAGCCGAGGCAAAGAAAAAAACTCTGTCTCTCCAGATCGGCCCGCCGCCCGCGAGGCTATAGTCAAACCTGCGAAGGTGTGGAGGATCCGTTACCAACGGGTTCAATGAGTTGGACGCGTCGAGAGCCTCGTTGCGCATGAAAAGCGAGCCGACGCCGTGAAACGCGTTGCCGCCGCTCTTAGTGATAACGTTGACTATCGCACCGGATGCCTGCCCGAACTCTGCTTTGTAACCGGTCGTCAGCACCTGAAATTCTGCAATGGTTTCCTGATTGAACGGTGCCGCGGGTCCGCCAGTTACGGTGTTCTTGTTGGGCTGACCGTCGATGAAGAAATTATTATTGCCGCTCCGTTCGCCGAGCACCGGATTGGCATTATCGCCGGAGGACTGGCGGTTGATGGCCACCCCCGGTACAAGCTGCAGCAGGTCCAGGTATTCACGACCGTTCACCGGCAGGTTTTGAATTTGCTGCGGGGTCACTGTCAGGCCCTTCGACGATGCAGTTGGTTCAAGCAATGGTGTGTCCGCCGTGACACTTACATCGCCGACAACGTTTCCAACTTGCAGTTGGACATCGATCCTGGCGGTTCTGTTGAGAGTCAATTCGATGTTCGAGGTATGGGTGGAAAAGCCCGACTGCGAAAAATGCAGCGTGTACATTCCGGCAGGCAAGGCTGCGAGTCGGTAAAAGCCGTCTGTATCAGTTGTCGCAGTTCGCTCGGTCGCAAGCGTGGCTCCGCTCGCTTTTACCGTCGCTCCTGCGACCACCGCACCGTTGGCGTCGGTCACAGTCCCCTCGATCGTCGATGTGGTCGTCTGAGCGATGGAAAAAGGGATAGACAATTGCAACAAGAGAAACACGATGGAAGGGATGATCACCAAGGAGCAAGTCCTGCCTCGCGCAGTTCTCTCCACCGACCCTGCCAAATTGACGAGAGATCGACAATTAAACGTTTTCATACTCAGACTCCTTTTCTTCGAAAGAATAGATTTAATTAATGGCAATGATCGATTCCCGTTTGCAGGCACAAAGAATCAAAATCTTCTCATTTGCAAATAATTCTCGGACTGGAGCGGGTGATTAAACCGCCAATTCTGCTCAGTTGAAACAGACAGACCTTTTAATGCCGATGTATAAAATTGCGGAACCTAAAAAAGGGCTAAATCTATTAAGGTTGCTTGTTGATAATTGCTTGTGAACCTATTCCTACACGAATTGATGTAGTATGTCAATAAAATGCATCAAATACTGCACGAAATATTTGATTTTCCTATTCCTATTATTCTTTGAGACAATTGCCGGGTGTGGTATTGGGGCTGCCTCACATGAATCACTTGGGCTTTAGAGCCCTGTTTTATTGCGGTTGAGTGCCCTGCGGGAAAGTTCAACCTGGGCTTGAATCCCTTCTCTGCGGTTAATACGTTCCTTGCAATATGTGTTGCAAATCAATCTGTTGTGCCATAGAATACGTCATCTATTGCAGCGACCGTTCGTTCTAGTTAGCCGCGTCATGAGCGCGGCAACACCATTCCGCAGGTGCTTCGACAAGGAAACCGACGATGGAGAAGAAGAAATTAAACTCTGTAGGGCGGGGGGCCACGAAGCGTCGAACTGTCTCCCGAGACGGAACCGGCACGTTAGCAGCTAATGACGGCGACGGGGTTAGTGATGTTTCGAAGCACAGCTCCCCGTTGGGTGCTCGCTTCTTTGATACACAAGCCGGTCTGAGCTCCAGCCGCCAGCGCCTTGTGCGTCAGATCATTGATGAATCGAACGAGACTTTTTTCCTTTCTTCACGTGAAATGGGGCGGCGATACAATGTCGATACAGCGACCATCATCCGCACGGTACAAGCGCTCGGTTACGAGAAATTCGCGGATTTTGCCCAGGATCTGCGTGAGCATTTCGTAACACAGATCACCCCATACTCTGCGATGAAAGCTGCGGAGCAGAGTAACCGAAGTGTCTCGGACTTAGTGCGGCAAAGCGTAGACCAGGACCTAGAAAATCTCAACGCCTTCAGAGCAGAGCTCGACCCGGCCAAGATTATCGAAATCGCCAAACAGATCAATCATGCTCGACGCATCGTCGTGCTCGGAATAGATTTCGCGGCATCGCTTGCGGGCTCGCTCGCATACGCTCTCGTGCGTTTGGGTTATGACGCCGATGCTCCCGTTGGCAGCAGCGGTTCGGTCCAAAACAAGATAAGGATAATGACCCCGAAGGATCTGCTTATTGCCATCAGCTTCGGACGGGGCCTTCGTGATACGGTCGAAGCGGTACAGAACGCTCGGCGACGGAATGTTCCGAGTTTCGGCATTACGGACGGCGACACCACGCCGATAGCAAAATACTGTGACGGATACTTGGTCGCCGCCACGACCCGGACTTCCTTCATAGATTCCTATGTTGCCCCGACCGCGGCACTTCACTCGATCCTCGTCGCATGCGCTCATAGCCAGTCGGCACGCGCGCTCGAACATCTCCGGGCGTCCGAAGAAGAAAACTTTTCGAGTGCTCGCTGGTACAGCGAAACGTCAGGCAAGGACGGCAAAGAATACAAAAGGTAGGAATTTCCTGCCGGCAGCAATAACCGAGATCCGATCACGTCCGCGCCTATTCGCGATTAGTTGGAGTACATCCCAATGCCTTCCGCAACCGAAACAACGTCCATCGTTTTCCGAAACGTCGAAGGCGTCGACGAAATACGGGCTCTCGAAGATCTGCAGGTCGAGGCTTGGGGTGACGACGAACGCGATGTCGTCCCGCTCAATCAATTTGTCGCCGCCCAATACGTCGGCGGCAGTCTCATCGGAGCCTTTGACGGAGCGAGATTAGTCGGCTTTGTTTATGGCTTTTACGGCCATATTCGCGGACGTATCGTGCACCATTCCCACATGCTTGCGGTGAAACCCGCTTATCGTCATCACAACCTGGGTTTTCGTTTGAAGGCTGCGCAGCGCGACCGGGTCTTGGCGGATTCCCTCACCGACCGAATAACCTGGACGTTCGACCCACTTCAGTCGCTCAATGCCCACTTCAACTTCGCCAAGCTCGGCGTGCTTTCCGACACCTACAAGGTGAATGTCTACGGCGAACAGGGCGCAAGCTTTCTGCACCGGAACGGAACCGACCGCCTGTTTGTGACCTGGATGCTCAACAGCCCACGGGTTCACGGCCTGATGTCCGGAAAGCTGGCAGCGCGGGAGGAGCACACGGATGCGGCACGGGCGGCAGTGCTACTTTGCCATTCGCATTCGGGCGCCCCGGAAAGGACCGCAAATATCGGCGACGTAGCCGCCGCGGATTTTGTGGCGATAGAAATTCCGGCAGACATCAATTCGATAGAACACGCCGATTTCAACATGGCCCGGAAATGGCGCGAAGAGACGCGGCGCGTTTTTACGCAGCTACTCTCGAACGGGTACGTCGTCGTGGATTACTCGCTCGAAAACGAACGAAGCGGATCCTACATTCTGAAAAAAGCGCGGCTTGATCAGCTCGGATCATAAAGAGCAAAAACGCTGATTCTGATCGCTGCACACACGAAAACACACGGACGCTCGAGGGCGCACCTTTCGCTTAAATGGAAATATCAAGCAAGGAGATCAAATGAACGTCGCCTTAAACCGAAAGCCCACCGGGAAATCTGGAACACCCGGCGCCGAGCGCCGTTTGCAGCTAGAGAGAATACAGTTGCGGGAAATAGATCTGCCTCTAAAAGCTCCGTTCGAAACCAGCTTTGGCACTACTTCGAGAAGACGCGTTCTGATCGTCCGGATCTTTGACAAAAGCGGTGCCTCTGGATACGGCGAATGCACAGCGATGGAGGAGCCGTTTTACAACCACGAAACGGTCGACACGGCGTGGACGATTATTACGAAATACGTGACGCCGATGCTGGATTCGGCGGGCGTTTCCAAGGCGAGCGACGTTGCCCTTACACTTGCGCCTATCCAGGGTAATTGCATGGCGATCGGCGCTGTAGAAACAGCGATCTGGGACCTGGAAGCAAAGTTTATCGATAAACCGCTCTGGCAGCACCTCGGCGGAACGAAAAATGTGATCAGCTGCGGTGTTTCGATCGGTTTGCAAAAATCCCTTGAGATCTTGCTCGAGAAGGTCGCGCGGGAGGTTGAGAGCGGCTACCAACGCATAAAGATCAAGATCAAGCCGGGACAGGACATTGAACTTGTTAAAGCGGTTCGCAAGGAGTTCCCGGCCATCACTTTGTCGGTCGATGCAAATTCGGCGTATTCACTGGAAAGGCATTCCGAATTGCTGCGGGAGCTCGATGATTACAACCTGCTGATGATCGAGCAGCCGCTTTCCGCGGGGGACTTGCTCGATCACGCGAAGCTGCAGCGGCAGTTGAAAACTGCTATCTGCCTCGATGAGTCGATCACCTCGCTTCGGGATGCCCGCCACGCATTGGAACTCGATGCCTGCCGAATCATCAATATCAAGCTGGGCCGCGTCGGAGGGCATTCGTCAGCTCGCGCGATCCAAGAATATGCCGCGCTTAAAAGCATTCCGGTCTGGTGCGGCGGAATGCTCGAATCCGGGATTGGCCGAGCTCACAACATCGCCATGTCCACACTCGAGGGTTTCACACTTCCCGGCGACGTATCCGCCTCTGCGCGTTATTGGGAAAAAGACATCATTGAACCGCCGGTTACTGTAAACCGTCAGGGCTTGATCAACGTTCCGTCGTCGCCGGGAATAGGGTATGAAGTTAGTGAAATGGATATCGGGGCTTTGACTAGGCGATCCGAGGAGATTTTTTTTGAAAATTGACCGGCGATGCTTTCGCCCTTTCTCTTGCGAAAACGTTCCCCAAAATATGCTGGGAAGTTGTGGATCACCGTAACGTTGAGGACGATTTGAGGAAGGAGCTGCCGGGTCATTGAACGTAATCAGAGAAATAATAATTGTCCCTGAAACGGGATAATCGCGAATCGAGAGAGAAGTATGAAAAATGGATTATTGATGTTGCTGTTTTTGCTGGCCCTCACGTGCCAGCTCATTGGTCAGACACCGGCCAAAGGCTTCGAAGGTTCGTGGCAAGGTACGCTGGAAGCAGGCCAGACGAAGCTTCGCGTCGCCTTGATCGTGACGAAATCGGAAGCGGGCGTTTACACCGGCAAGTTTGACAGCCTCGATCAAGGCGCGACCATACCGATCGACACGATCACGGTCGATAACGATGCGGTGCGCTTGGAGATCAAAGCGGCCTCGATCCTTTACGAAGGCGTTCTGAATAAAGAACGGACGGAGCTGGTAGGAACATTCACCCAAAGTGGTCAATCGTTCCCGCTTACCTTTAAGCGCGGCGAGCATGCAGCGACGAGTGAGCAGACAACCGCCGCGAAACCGCCGAAGCCCGACTACTCAGCGCCCGCCGACGCGCCCTACACCGCCGAGGATGTAATGATAAAGACACCGGCGGGCCATACGCTCGCCGGCACGCTGACACTTCCCAAGGGTGCGAGCCGTGCAAAGCCCGTGAGCGCCATCGTGACCGCCACCGGATCAGGGCCGCAAGACCGCGACGAGGCAATCGGGCTACAAGGTTTTCGGCCGTTCCGCCAGATCGCGGATGCGCTGGGGCGCCGCGGAATCGCCGTCCTCCGCATGGACGACCGCGGGACAGGGCAATCGGGGGGCACGTTCAAGGGTTCGACGAGCGCTGACTTTGCCGAAGACGTGCGCGCTGGTCTCGCTTACCTCCGCACGCGACCTGAGATCAAACCGGATCGCCTCGGGGTGCTGGGCCACAGTGAGGGAGCTATAATCGCGCCGATGGTGGCCGAAAAAGAACCCGGGTTGCGCGCCATCGTGCTGCTCGCGGGCATTGCGCAACCCGGTCGCACCGCTCTTCACTTCCAGATCAAGAACGGCTACGAGCGCGACATGAAGCTAACACCGGAAAAGCGAGCCGAGCTGATTGCGGCGATCCCGGCCAGGATCGACGCTATGGGTGCGGCCGACCCATGGATGAAATTCTTCCTTACACACGACCCCGCCGCCACCATGCGCCGCGTGAAGACGCCGGTGCTGATCCTTACAGGCGCGCGCGACCAGCAGGCGGTGCCTGAGCAGGTGGCACTCATAGAGGCGGCGTTCAAGGAAGGCGGCAATAAGGACGTGACGGCGCGCGTGTTGCCCAACCTCAACCATCTCTTCGTGTACGACACCGACGGCTTTCCCGGCAATTATGCGAAGCTTCCGCCGCCGGTGATGGTGCAGACAGACGTGTTGGAGATTATCGCTGACTGGCTCGTTAAACGGCTTCGGTGATACTTAGTGCTCCCACGTACGACCGTCAATATAGTGGCGCCGAGACTGTCAGTATCACCAGGTCTATGAGCAGTCGTCGAATTCGCTCGAATCGATACTCAGAGCTTGATCGGGTTAAGTACCATCTGATCCCTGCCTTCGCGGACGAGGCGGCTGGTGCCGCAGGTACCGACCGCTGGTCGGGCTGTGTAGACGAATGCGGCTATTCGGTTTCCGGTTTACCAAAGCGTGACATCATCCCGTGCGCGTAGTCGCGGGTCGCGTTCATTTCCTCATCCGCAGTAAGCTCATCCTCGTCCCGTTGGTCCTGCAGAATTCTTCGCATGTACTCTTGTAGCAGCCGGAGCCGAAGTGCCTTGTCGTCCACGTCGTTGATCTCTTCAAGGGTCATAACTCTAGTGTAAGCTCTAGGCGCCCGGGGGTTACAAGCCTGTGGATTCCCCGTGTCGGAGCAAAATCGACGCCGAGGACTCCGTTTTTCTAAGATCTTCAGTCGGATTCACCGGCGGATCCGGACAAAGTTTTTCGACTGAACGGTCAAGTGCGGGCCGTTTCGTGCCGAGTAGGCTGGCATAAACCGACAGTTCGGGTAATGTAGGTGCCGGGATCACGATCCTTCGATCTTTCGTTGTCCGGGCCCCGGTTGATGAGGCCGGTCATATTCTGTAACCCCCAAGCTCAGGACAAAAGGCCAGTGCCAAATAGTCGAATTCTCCGATGTGACTATGGCCCCCCCGCATTAAAGTTCAACACAAGCCTAAACAGCAATTACACAATTTGGACTGCCGCTTTGCGGCTTCCCCTCTCGGGGTTCGCACCGGTCACGCGGGCCACTGTGCCCTGCACCTTTTGGAACGGCGATTGAACCGATCGGTATCTTCACTACCGCGGGTCCCATCGCATGTCCGGATAACTGACTGCGAGCGCGGGCTCCGCACTGCCCTCAACAAGAATGAACAATAAGAACGCCAAGCCGCGACTTTCAATCGTGATCGCGTCGTGTGTCGGTAATCCGTTTATCGACCGGTGCCTCAAGTCTCTTGAGCCTCAAGTTGCCGGCGCGGATATCGAGTGCATAGTTGTCGATCGCGCCGGCGAACCCGTCTCGTCCGCGATCGAGCGTGATTTTCCGTGGGTTAAAGTGATCAAACGACCACCGGGCGAAAGCGTGCCGGACTTGAGACGGGCAGGCGTCGTCGAAGCGAAGGCGGATTACGTTGCCATCATCGAGGAACACTGCACCGCTCGAGAAGATTGGATCGCGACGATACTGCGTTGCACCACGGAACCCGTGAGCGCACTGGGCGGGGTGGTCGAAGACGCGAATTACAAAAGGTTAACCGACTGGGCGGTGTACTTTACCGAATACAACTCTTACATGCCGCCCGTTGACGGCAGTTCGGCAAACGATATCTGCGCCGCAAACTGCGTATATGATCGCGAACTGCTAATAAAGCATCTGCCGCCCGAAGGCAGTGGATACTGGGAGGCCGGTCTGAACAGCGAGCTTCTGAAAAACGGTGCTAGCTTTCGGATAGAGCCTGAGCTGGTTGTGTACCATACGGGGCCGTTCGGACTCTTTTACTACCTTCACCAGCGTTATCTGTTCAGCAGAGCATTTGCCGGCACCCGACGCGAGAATGTCTCGGCTGTTTTTCGAGTGGCATACCTGTTCCTCGCGCCCGTTCTGGTACCGCTGTTGTGGTTTCGCACGGCGAGCCGCGTTTTCAAGAAGCGTCAACATATCGGGAAATTTGTTTCGGTGACCCCCCATATGGTGCCGATAACGGCGACTTACGTGCTAGGCGAGTGGATAGGCTTTCTGATGGGTCGGGGCGATAGCCTGTCAAAGATCGAATAGATTGATGAAAGAATCAAAAGTTCAGTCAGATATCGAGCTTTCGGTGATCGTCGCGATCATCGAAGGCGGAAACCGTGCGATGACAAGTTGTCTCGAAGCTCTTCAGGCTTCGGCCACGGACATGTCGATAGAGTGTCTCGTACCGTATGATGCACGGCTTGAGTC
>DASUSJ010000217.1:0-8173 GCA_036375155.1 Pyrinomonadaceae bacterium | reverse complement strand
CGTGAAAAGGGGCGCTGACAAACAAAAAGGCTTCGTCTCGTCTGACGAAGCCTTTCCCCTGGGTCTTCTTTTGACCAGTCTACTTGGTTACCTTTGCGACCTCACCTCGCCCGAGCACTCGGACATAGCCATACATTCCCTCCTGAAAATGCGGCAGTACGGCGCAGATGACCAGATATAATCCCGGTTGGCTGAACTGGACCGTTTCGACGCGGTCCTGTTGCGTGCCAGGCGGCAGCAACAGCGGGTCGAGTCCGCGATAGATCCGGTTGGTCGCGTCGTTGATGATGGGCGGCGTCATCGGCGGCCGGTCGGGAACCAGATCCGTAATGTCGATGTCCTCGGGCCGCGTGCCGTTATCGTATATTGCCACGACATGCAGACCGCCGATGATGAAATTGACAGTCCCTCCGGCCTTTATGGTGGCGACCTGTGGCGTCAGTTCATGGTGATTCGAAAATCTCGGGAATTGTGTAGCCGGATTTGCCGGAAATCGATCGACGACCGGACACGGAGCGGGCGGGGACGGTGGCGGCGGGCAAAGATGGGTGTTCGCGATCCATCCGCCGAATGTTACGGTCGCGGTGCTGAGGCTAGTGTCGGGACGCTGTGTCGGCATCCCGATCAAACTACTGGTACGAACGGTCGCGTCGGCACTGTGCACTTTGTGTTGCGAATGAATTTGAGAGCTGAGAGCAAGGATGACGGGAAGAGCAAGCAGAACAAAGAAACGCTTCATAGTCTTTTCTCCTAACTAAAACGTAAGCACTCGTGACAGACGGACGGGGCTTCCGCGAGTGTCAAAGTGGGCACCCTCATTTCCGACTTCGGCCGGAACTCCATACTTGATATAACTTTCACGAGACTTCTATCACCATCCGCAGATGGAGTCAACGCATTTGTGGGGATCGTCGTTAGGGAAGATTGCTCAACCGTTGTCAGGTAGGGCTGGTCAAAGCGGAGCTACGCTTACGACGTAGACTTTTCCCGATTGGTACGCGCGATGTATGCACTTATCGCGCTCCATGCTTCAATCAATAAAAATCTGCGGCATCCGCGCGGTCGGCGGCCAAAGACTAACTAGTCAACGCAGAGCTGAAGATCAGTTTCGCGGTAGCGGCGGCCCGTTAGCCGCTAATTGAATGCGAATGTCTACATCCCGAGCTGCCGTCCAATGACGAAGCCGGCCAAAGACCTCGCCGTCATTCGTAGGATACGGGTCGTTGGCAAGAGCTTCGGCAAGGGCCGCCTCGGCCTGGTCCAGGAATGCATGAGTGGCGGAAACGGAGAGCGGACCGTTCAGTAGATCAAGCATGATCTGATTGTATTGAGCGCGTAAAAGAGGGTGGCGGAGAACTACCTCCTGGTAGGGCGATGTCACAATCTTTCGACCGCTTTTCGATCCGTAAATGCTTCCGCTGGTCGAACGAAAGACAGCGTCGAGATCCCACGGAAAATACAACCGGCGCGTATCGCGGCCCGTACCATTGAGGTCGATGAAGTCGACGAATTGGAAGTTCTTCCCATGCGAGAGCAGCGCGTCCGGATTGTCGGTGTAAGCATCGACGGCACCCTGTGTAAGAAGACCGTTCATGTTTACGAGCAGCGGAAGATCGGCAGCGAGAGCGGCGTCGCCAGGGGTCGCGCACACGTCGGTACTCCGCTTGCCGCCCGAATTCCTAAACGGCGAATAGCAGAGCGCGTTGTATGTAGGGCTGTGGCTTTCGCCTTCTTCGATCTCGACCGTGCTTATATCTTCTTGGTCGTATATCCATGTCTCGCCTCCGAACCAAAGACCGCGGTTGCGAAGCATTTGTTTATCTCGTTGCTCGGCACTAACGTAAACGCCGAGCAATTCGCCGTTCACCCGTAGCTGGACCCAACTCGCGTACGCCGGCTGATATCCGTTGGAAGGAGCCGCGAGTCGATGGAGGTTCCACGCAAAACCCTCCTCCACCACGCCCGAGTCAGTTCCATTTTCAAGACTCAGCTTTGTCAGATCGCGCCACTTCTGGCCGTCGACAAATTCGTTGATATCGATCTTCAAACCCACTTTTCGGGGGTCGGCTTCAGAAGGCAGCGCCCGCGAAGATTTTCGGCGAACGGACACGAGTATCGACGTCGGCTCGCCGTCGGCCCAAAACCGTGCGGGCACCTCGATCTCGTTCGTCGTATCACGACGGATCGTGTCCCAGTCCGCCGGAGCGAGTTCCAGATTTAATGTGAGTAGCTGAAAAGGATTGAAGACATCAGGCCAAGTCTGGGCGTATGCCGTCGGTGAAGTTAGGAGTACGGCGAAAATTAGCGCGCCAAACAAATTGGGAGACATCGTACAGAGTAATTTATTCAAGTTCTTTCCTCCGAAAGCACCGGCCGCGGCGCTCGAATTATTCTTGGCGGGGCTTAAATATTAAAGCACGAAGCAGTGACCGGATTTACATTAATTGTTCTGAATCTTTCTGGGCTGATCTTCTTCAAACTGAACGTCGACTATCAAGCGTAGTTAACCGCAGATTACGCGGATGACGCAGATCTTTCTCGCCGCGTATCCCCGATCAGTTGCGTTATCGGGTCAGGGTATTCGCGAGAGGTCGTCCTAAACCAAGATTTATGTCATCCCATAATCTGCCTTCGTACCAAAAGTTGAGTTTTGTTTAGTGCCTATTTGGTCTCGACGATTGACATATACCCAACCTCCCGAATAGAATTTCTCGAACTTTTACCTGGCCCCCTAAATTCACGAAGGAAAATTAGAAACATGATGAAACATCCCCTTAGCACTTCCGCGCTGATGCGCCGCATTGTGTCCGCTGTTGTAGTTGTATCGCTCCTCGTTGTCACCTCTGCGTTCGCGCAGATGAAGGCTCCCAGAACGTACGACGTCGAACTTGTCGTGCCGGAAGGTAAGAAGTCGGTTGAGACCGACGCCGACATAACCTTTACCGAAACAGGTTTCAAGGTCGTACCCGATAAATCGAAGTACAGCGGCCAGATGAAGGAGTTCGCATACACCGACATCAAGCAGGCCGATCATTCCTTTTCCAAAAAACCGATGCTCTCCGGCGGCGGTGCCATCGCAACCGCACTGCTCGTCGGATTCATCTTCGCCATCCCGTTCCTCTTCATTAAAAAGAAAAAACACTGGATGACCGTTCAGACTGAAAAAGAATTCGCCGTTATCAAACTCGGCGACCAAAACTTCCGCCCCATCATTGCCGAATTCGAAACGCATGGAGTGAAGGTGAATGATCTGAAGGAAGCTGAGAAGTAGAGGTCTGCGCTGCAGTCAAGTTGGAAGTCCAGTTGTCGATATAAAACTTTCGCTGCGAGGTTGGACCGTTAGAGTGGATGAAGGAGAAGTTCGAATGACAGCGCGTTCATAGACCGCCAACTCCTTCTGGTGGCGGCGTCGCGGGAGTTCGCCGGCGAGGCCGAGTATTGATCATCCGGTTCCACGGTTGTTGTCCATCCGCGGAATCTTTTCGATGCAACGTTCTGTGGTCCCGCGAATAACGCGAAAGGACGCGGTTAGGAAAGGCCCCTACCGCGTCGGTTCGCGTTATCGCGGGCAGAACTTCCAGCTCGGACATGTCCGGGTCGGATCATGCAAACACAGATAGAAGCCCTCTCTCAGCTTTCATTCGATCGCCGAGGACAAAGTCATTGTTAGCGGATCTTCGGATTCATCGGCGGCTAAGGAGTCACCCGTTATACCCCAGTAGACGATTCGATGTTGAGCCGGATCGTAATTCGTCGAACTTAGCAATATGAACCAGACCAACTGACCGTTGAT
The DNA here is from genome assembly GCA_036375155.1 of Pyrinomonadaceae bacterium. Lineage (GTDB taxonomy): Bacteria > Acidobacteriota > Blastocatellia > Pyrinomonadales > Pyrinomonadaceae > OLB17. Next base: position 4,380 of record DASUSJ010000217.1, on the reverse strand, counting down.
CACCCGTCGTGCGGCGAGATCGGTCTTCGCATCGCCGTCGAAATCGCCGAAGGCGCGTCCATCGGTGTCCAGCCCCCAAGGCATGGCGAACATCGAGCGGTCGGAGCTGCGTTGTATGAAGTAAGTGGTTTGGCTGCCGCTGGCTGCCGAATCAGGATCGCGCACGACCATGCGGTCCGCGATTCCGTCCCGATCGATATCAGGCGCGATCGCCGGGAAGATTCCATCGGACGTGCCGGCCACTCCTCCGCCCCATTGATCCACCAACATCGAGCCGTCGCGGCTGCGGCGAGTGAACCAAACGGCCGTGCCTCCGCTCAGATCCGGCCGGGCGACGTTCAGATCGGCGATGCCGTCGCCATCAAAATCACCGACTATTGCGATATCGTTGGGCGCCTGGCCCCACCAATCAACCCGCATCTGACCTGTTGAGCTAAGAAGGAGATACCAGATACCCTCCGAACGTCGATAGGCGGCAATATCGGTGCGCCCGTCACCATCGTAATCGGCCGGGACGGTTTGATCGCTCGACAAGCCCCATGACACAGCACGGATGGAATTGCTTCCGCTCTGCAAGACGAACCAGGTCCGGACACCTCCGGCAGGGGCGCTGAAAACGACCAGATCGCTCCTGCCGTCACCGTCATAGTCGTCACTCAGACCGGGTATGAACGTCCCCTGGCCCGGACCTCCGAATGAATAGGCGGAATGGCTGCTGTCGGAGCTATTCAGGATGTGAAAAGCACTCGCAGTTTGCCTGTAGGCACGAATGTCGCTGCGACCGTCGCCATCGATGTCATACGGGATAACGATGTTCCGGCGGACGACGTAGAGATCGTTGGCGCCCTGACCGCCCGGGCGGTTCGAATGAAAGTAAAGCTCTCGACCGTCAAAGGAGATGGACGGACGACTTTCGCCCGATGCACTGTTGACGGTAGCACCGAGACTGACAGGAGTGCGCCAAGGCGCTGAAGCGCTAGCTCGGGTCGAGACGTACAGATCAGAGGAACCAACCGTGCCAGTCCGGTCGGACTCAAAGAAGATCTCACCGCCGTCCTGCACGCGGATATTCGGACGCTGGTCGTTGAACGCGGTGTTCAGTCCTTCGACAAGAGCGGGAGCACCAAACTGCCCGTTGGGCTGAAGCGTGCTGACGTATATGTCGGTCATGCCCGGCCCACCGGGTCGGTTACTGCTGAAATAGAGGTAAGTCACCCCTCCCGCATCTGTATACAGCGAAGGCGACATCTCGCTTTGCGGGCTGTTCAGTTGACAGCCGAGATTGACCGGCTGTCCCCAGGCGCTCTGGAGATCGGGGCGTTGCGAGACATAGATGTCGTTGCCGCCACAGCCGCCCGGCTTATCGCTGATGAAGTACAGGCTCAGTCCGCCGGGTACCAACGTCGGACAAAGCTCGCCACCGGATGTATTTATGCTCGTACCGAAATTGACCGGCATTCCCCATGGCGAGTTGACGTTTGGGCGCGTTGAGAACATCAAATCAAAACCGCCGGTGCCTCCGGCCCTATCCGAGGCCATGAACAGGCTCAAGTTATCGGGCGCGATGAACGGGCAGACCTCCGAAGCGGTTGTGTTGATCGTCGGTCCGAGATTCAAGGGTGCCGACCAGGCCGACGCGCTCTGGGCGAATCCCCGGTGCCCGGGAGCCGTTATTATAATTGCCGCTGCCGCGATGATCGCGGGAGATATTCTGCGTTTCAAGATATTAGTTATGTATCCGCTGCTGCTAGCCATCTTCACACCTCCAGTATCAAGTCTTGTCTTTCGTGGGATCGCACTGGTGCTACCCTGTTCATAAAACGCGAGAACGGGAAGTGAATTGGCGGATGCTGATGTCTGGCGCGGCTACGGCTTAGAACTTTTTTGCGCGGAATACGCGAGAGGGCGCGAATGAAAGAAGTGTCTTCTTTATTCGCGCCCTTCGCGTATTCGCGGGCAATCGATCCTCTCAAGCACCGCGGACGATACGTTGGATACTACTCCAATCTGCTGGTCAGCTTAGCGCGTCGGGTTACCCATAGATCCTGATTGCCCGAGCCACCCGCGCGATTAGACATGAAGTACAGCTCCGTCCCGTCAAAAGACAGTGCGGGACCACCGTCGATAAGACTGCTGTTTACGACTGATCCCAGGTTGACAGGCGGTGACCAGGGACAGGCGGTGCATTCGCGGGTTGAGCTATACAGGTCCGCCATTAGTGCGCCGGGTCGATTCGAATCGAAGAATATCTCGAGGCCATCCCGGGCCCGGATCTTGGGTCGAATGTCATTTGACGCCGTATTCAAAGCCACGACGGGCTCCGCGGCTCCAAAGGTTCCGTCCATCTGCAGCCTGCTGACCCAGATGTCGCCGAAGCCCAACCCTCCTGGGCGCAGACCGCTGCTGAAATAGAGCTCCACCGTGCCGTCTTCTCCTTCGAACGGCGATGGCGAGAACTCGGGACCTGCACTATTGACGCTACAGCCCAGATGTACGGGGTCCGCCCACTCGGTCCAGCTATCCTTGGTGACACGTCGGGCGACGTATATGTCGTAGTCGCCGCAACCTCCGGGTCGATTACTGGCAAAATACAGATATCGCCCGCTGATGCTCAGCGTCGGACAAACTTCCTCGAAAGCTGTGTTCACGGCGGAGCCCAATGACATCGGAGCACTCCATGGCGAGTTCGGATCGGCCTCTTCGCGCTGCGTGAAGTACATATCAAACTGACCGGACCCGCTATTCGACATAAATAGCAGTGTAAGGCCGTCCTTCGTGAGAGACGGACACCCGTCAAAACTCGACGTGTTGACCACCTGACCTAGATTGGAAGGGGCCAACCAAGCCGAATACCTCTGTGAGAACACCGCTTGTCCGGGGGCTGCAAGCACGACCATTAATACGGCTGTGATCAACCCGCCTACGTTCTGATTAGCGAGCGCCGATCTTATTCCTGCGACACATTTTCTGCTGTTCATATACAATCCTCCGTCTTCTATTTTTTGTAATTACGCCGGCCGCATTTGTGCTACCTTATCCGTAAAACGCGAGAACTGGGTGGAAATTGGCGGACGGTTTTGTATGAAGAGCGAACGGGTGCCGTCTCCGACCGGGAAAGCTCACCTTTCCAGGGTCGCAGGATGGAAACTTACCCAAGCATGGAGAAGAGCGAACAGCAGCACATCACCCAACTGCTCATCGATTGGAGCCAGGGAAACCATTCCGCTCTCGAGCACCTGACTCCACTCGTTTACGGCGAACTGCACCGCTTGGCTCATCACTACATGAACCGCGAGCGCGCCGGCCACACGCTGCAAACTTCCGCCTTGGTCAACGAAGCATTCCTGCGCCTCGTCGATCAAAGAAATGTTAAGTGGAATAACCGCGCACACTTTTTCGCGATCGCCGCGCAGATGATGCGCCGGATTTTGGTCGACTATGCTCGCAATCATTTGTACGCAAAACGCGGAGCCGGCGCCGTTCATGTGTCGCTCGACCATGCGCATGCGGTATCGAATGAACCGACCGCGGAGGTTACGGTCCTCGATGAAGCTCTCAAGAAACTCGAGGCACTCGATCCGCAACAGGGGCGGGTCGTCGAGCTGAGATTTTTCGGCGGACTGACAATCAAGGAGACGGCCGAAGCGATGGGGATCTCCGTCGACATGGTCAAACGTGAATGGACTACCGCCAAGGCCTGGCTGTACCGGGAAATGAATAGCGGAACGGATGAAACGTCCTGACAGATGGCAAGAAGTAAAAGCGATCCTTCACTCCGCACTCGAAGTGTCGCCGTCCGAGCGCGCTTCTTTTCTTGAAAAAAAGTGCGGCGACGATCTCGGCTTACGTGGCGAGGTCGAGTCTCTGATCGCGTCGCATGACGGGGCAGCCGAACTCCTTGAATCCAGTGTGCCGGAGGTACATGCAACGGCTGTTTCGGACAGCCACACAGATGAGCTTGCCGGGAGGTCCCTCGGACATTACGAGGTCATCCAAAAGCTTGGTGCCGGAGGGATGGGAGAGATCTATCTGGCCAGGGACACGACGCTCGGTCGAAACGTCGCGTTAAAACTCCTCCCGGAATCTTTCACCCAGGACGGCGACCGCTTAGGCCGTTTTCAGCAGGAAGCTCGTGCGGCGTCTGCTCTGAACCATCCAAATATCCTAACGGTACATGAGATAGGGAACGTAGATTCCCTAAATTACATCGCTACCGAGTATGTTGATGGGGATACGCTTCGCGATCGAATAAATCGTACCCCGCTGAAGATCACGGAGGCGCTCGAGATCGCAACCCAAGTGGCGAGTGCATTAGCGACAGCTCATGAAGCGGGCATAATTCACCGGGACATAAAGCCGGAGAACATCATGCTTCGGCGG
>DASUSJ010000216.1:0-10420 GCA_036375155.1 Pyrinomonadaceae bacterium | reverse complement strand
AGCTGGAGTGCAATGACGTCCGTCTTGCCGAAATCGACAGCGGCGAAATAGTCGGCAAGGCATAGATTCTTTCCCCCGCGCTGCTCGACCGGTTGCCGGGGAAACGTGAAGCGAAGTCGTTCGGTCCGGCCATCGTCCTCGTAGATGATCAGATCGTTTCCGCTGGAATTACATGGGAAGTAGCCGTAGACGAGCTTCGCTTCGAGCAGCTTTTCGCGTATCGCCTTTGCTTTGATCTCGGCGAACTTCGGGAAAACGGTTTCGTCGAGGATCTTTCGATATTCTTCCGGTGAGTTTCGCCCCTGTTTGTACTGCCATTGTCCTTTGAACAAAGCCGTCTCATTTATGAAGCCGAAAACTTTGTTGAGATCCGTGATCTCGACAACCTTCGAGCCGTAGAACGGAAGGTCCGGGATCTTTCCCCCGACCGAAACTTCGGAACGAATCGTGTGCGTCGTATCGTGAGAAGAGCGAGGAGCTACTCGAGCAGCGACCGCACCTAGCTTTGCGTCCTCACCGACAAGATCCTCATTTGATTTTGGATCTGGGACCAGGGATTTGGGATTTCCGTTCCCGACGGCTGCGACTTTGACCTGCGGTTCCGCCTCTTTCAAATCCGAGATCCGGGATCCCAAATCCGAATTCGCCGTAAGCTCGTCCATTGCATGCAGACCGTCGAACGCATCGCGTGCGTAGAATAATTTTCCGTTGTACAGCGGGATCAGGTCCGCATCGACATACCTGCGGTTCAGAGCCGCTCCGCCCAGTATCACGGGAACATTGATCCCACGCTCGTTCATCAGCTCAAGGTTGTCGCGCATGATGAGCGTTGATTTGACGAGCAGGCCGCTCATTCCGATAGCGTCCGCTTTTGTCTCTTCCCACGAGCGGAGAATGTCATCGATCGGCTGCTTGATCCCGAGATTCACAACCTTGTAGCCGTTATTTGTCAGAATGATGTCAACCAGATTCTTTCCGATGTCGTGCACGTCTCCCTTGACCGTTGCCAGCACGAGAGTTCCCTTCTCCACGCCTTCGACTTTATCCATGAACGGCTCCAGGAATTTCACTGCGGCCTTCATCGCCTCGGCCGACTGCAGTACGAACGGCAGCTGCATCTGTCCGCTTCCAAAGAGATCGCCGACCGTCTTCATACCGTCGAGCAGGATATTGTTGATGATGTCGAGGGGCGGATACTTCGTCATCGCCTCTTTGAGCGAATCTTCAAGACCGATCTTCTCGCCGTCGATGATGTGATGCTTCAGGCGCTCCTCGACCGGCAAGTTCGTGATGTCCGGTTTTATCGACTGTGCGGTCTTTCCTTCGAAGAGCTTGGTGAACTCGGTCAGCGGATCGTATGTGCAAACGTCGCCCTCGTACTGACGCTTATCGTAGATCAACTCCCGTGCGACCTCGATCTCGTGTTCGTTGAACCGGATCAGCGGCAGGATCTTAGACGCATTTACTATCGCCGAGTTCATACCGGCCTCGACGCAGTCGTGAAGAAAGACGGAGTTCAGCACCACGCGCGCCGCCGGGCTTAAACCGAACGAGATGTTAGAGACACCAAGAATGATGTTCGATTCCGGAAACTCCGAACGTATTTCGCGAATGGCCTTTACGGTCTCTACGGCATTCCTGCGGTCCTCCTCGATGCCTGTCGATATCGGAAGAGCGAGCGGATCAAAAAAGATGTCATGGGAACGAATCCCAAATTCGGTCGCTTGAGCATGGGCACGCCGCGCAGTTCGGATCTTATCCTCTGCGGTGCGCGCCATCCCTTCTTCGTCGATGAGTCCGATGACCACACCGGCACCGTATTCTTTCGCGAGCGAAAGGACCTTTAAGAATCGCGGCTCCCCGTCCTCATAGTTCGTTGAGTTGAGAATGCACTTGCCACCCGCGTGTTCCAGCCCCGCCTCCATCTTCTCCCACTCGGTAGAGTCGAGCATGATCGGGATCTTGACGCTCGTCACAAGCCGGGCGATCAGCTCGTGCATATCCGCTACGCCGTCGCGGCCGACGAAATCGACGTTCACATCAAGGACGTGAGCTCCTTCTTTTTCCTGCGACTTCGCAAGGTTTACCAGGCCGTCCCAGTCTTCCGCGTCGAGCAGATCACGCATCTTCTTTGAGCCCGAGGCATTCACGCGTTCACCGACGATCAGGAACGAAGCATCCTGCGTATATGGCTGCTGGAAATAGATCGAGGAAGCCGACGGAGCAAGTTTCGCGTCGCGGTGCTTCGGCGTCAGGTTCCCGACCCGCTCGATCAGAAGCTTGATGTGTTCGGGTGATGTTCCGCAGCACCCGCCGACGATGTTCGCACCAAAATCCTTTGCAAAGTGCTCGACTTGGGACGCGAAGCTGTCAGGGGTTTCGTCGTAATGCTGTTTGCCGTCTTTTACTTCAGGCAAGCCGGCATTCGGTAATACCGAAACCGGCAGAGGCGAGTTCTCGCAGAGATATCGGAAGCTGTCAGCCATCTGCTTCGGTCCGGTTCCGCAGTTCATTCCGATGACATCGATCGGGAACGGCTCGAGCGCTGTGAGTGCCGCGCCGATCTCAGTTCCGTTCAACATCGTGCCGAAGGTTTCGATCGTAACTTGCGCGATAACTGGAATCTTTACTTTCTGCGTTTCGAAGAACTCGAAGATCGCGGACAGTGCAGCCTTGGTTTGAAGCAGGTCCTGGCATGTTTCGACAATGAACAGGTCGCTGCCCCCGTCGAACAGTCCGCGGACTTGTTCACGATATGCATCTTTCAGATCGCGATACGTGATGTGACCAAGCGTCGGGAGTTTTGTTCCCGGCCCGATCGAGCCGGCCACGAATCTCGGCTTGTCGGGCGTCGAATAACCGCTTGCGATCCGTTTGGCAAGCTCGGCCGCCTTCAGGTTCACGTCGTACGTCTTGTCCGCTATTCCGAACTCGGTTAAAACGACCTCGCTTCCGCCAAAACTATTCGTCTCGATCACATCGCAACCGACATCCAGAAAGCTCGTATGAACTTTTTCGATCGCGTCCGGACGTGTGTAGAGTAGGTTCTCCGAACAGTTCTCAAACTGGGGCCCGCCCCAATCGTCGATCGACAGGTTGAGCGCCTGCAGATTACTGCCCATCGCACCGTCAAAGACGAGGATCCGTTCGTTCAGGATGTCGAGAAAGTTTTTCATTCGATCACCGGACTGGAACGCAGGCGATGTCTGCCCGGGCTCACCTAAATCAAAAGACTCTATGCTCTAAACAAGCACAGAGTCTTCAAGAGAATTAAGCTCTTGCTGTTTAGCCGATTGTTTTACGTGGCCGCAAGTCGCAATAACTCACCACGGCCGTTAGTTTACCAATATTTTGCGGAGCCTGTCGAGCCGTCCTTCAAATGCATAGCGACGGCGCGGAATCTTCCCCCTGATTTTGCCCGTGTGCTAGAATTCCGCTACTAACACGTCCACTGATGCACCGGATCATCATGCCTGAGTCCATTCAAGTCCGGTGCCCGTCCATTTTGAAAAAAGGAGGAACCATGTTCGGGACTAGTTTTCTTACGTGTCTCCGAGGTCGGATTGCCGGCTTTGTTTTCGTTTCAGCGGCGTTCTTCTTCATCCCTTTAGAAGCTCACGCCGGCTTTCTTTACTTGTTGAATGACATTGAGACCGGAAGCCGGATCTACGGTTTCCGTGTTAACGAAGTGACCGGCGCTCTTACGGCCCTGCCAGGTTTTCCGGTCAACGCAGGAAATGGCGGTATCAATTCAATTGTAAGCGAGAGGATGGCCGTCGATGGAGCGAATGGCCGGCTTTATGTCATCAACGATAGCTCCGAGACCGTCAGTGCATACTCGATCGATCCTTCCACCGGCGCCCTGACGGAAATGCCGTTTAGTCCGATCGCCTTGGGAGCCGGGGTTTGGAACACGATCGCGGTCCATCCGAGCGGCTCGCCGATCGTCATCAGCAACAATGCGACGAACGGTCTGGCCCACAGCTTCAGGATCAGTTCGACTGCAGCAACGCCGGCGACAGGAAGCCCTTTCCTGGTCGGGGGAGCTGCAGGTTTTTCGAGCACCTTCAATCGATACGGCTTCACTTTCTATGTGGGCGGCAACATCGGCTCGACGATCGCCGGGTTTAGCGTGAATCAATCGACCGGTGTTCTGACGGCGCTGGGAACGAGCCCGTTCGACTCCGGAGCGACCGGCCCGCTTGCGTACGCGATGGATCTACAAAATCGCCTCTTCACGGTCGACTCCGCCGACGCGGTCCGCGTGTTCACGTCCTCCGGCGGCGCACTCTCTCCGGTCACCGGCAATCCATTCCCATCCGGGTTGACCCAACGAAGATACGGCTTGATGCACCACACCGACAGGTTTTATATCGTCGCCGGAAACACGGGGAACAATGTCGGCGTCTACCAGATCTCCGGCACGGATGCCGGAACTACGGTGGCGCCCGTAGCCGGCTCGCCCTTCCCGACCGGTGCGACAACCGCAAACTGTCTTGCGTTGAACAAAGCCGGCAATTTTCTTTATGTCGGCAATCGCATCAGTCGAAATGTCACGCCCTTCTCGATGAACACCTCGACTGGACAGTTGGTCAGTTTAGGTAATCTCCCCAGTAACACCCTAGGAGCTACGGGCGCGATAAACGGATGCGGGTATTACGCTCCTCCAACCGCGAGGGCGGATTTCGACGGTGACAGCCTGACGGACCTCTCGGTCTTCCGCAGCAGCGAGGGGAACTGGTACCTGCACCAGTCGGCGAATGGTCCCGCTGTTCTAAACTGGGGCGTTTCGGGAGACATTCCTGCGCCGGGTGACTATGACGGAGATGAGAAGACTGACGTCGCGGTCTTCAGACCGTTGACCGGTCAATGGTGGATACTTCGGTCCTCCGACGGGTCCGTTCAGACGACCAATTTCGGGGTATCAGAGGACGTACCCGTTGCAGGCGATTGGGATGGAGACGCAAAGACCGATATTGCCGTCTACCGCCCGTCGACCAGCGTTTGGTACATCCTGAACAGCGGCGGCGGCACGACCATCGCCGCGTTTGGTGCGATCGGCGATGTTCCTGTTTGGTCCGACTATGACGGAGACGGTCGGATGGATCTCGCGATATTCCGGCTTTCAAATAGCCAGTGGTGGATTCGGAACAGTCTGACGCAAAGCATCACCGTTACGACCTTTGGTCTGCCTACGGATGAGCTAGTCCCCGCGGATTACGACGGAGACAGCAGGAGTGATATCGCGGTGTTTCGACCGTCAAACGGATCGTGGCACATGATCCGCAGTTCTACAGGCTCAGTCATACAACAGCCGTTCGGTGCTTCCGGTGACGTACCCGTTCCGGGAGACTACGACGGAGACGGCAGGGATGATCTGGCCGTCTACCGCAACGGCGTCTGGTGGCTACAACGCTCGACTGCGGGTGTACTCGCCGTCAATTTCGGGATTTCGACGGATATCCCGATACCGGCGAAGTACCTTCCGTAAAATAAGAAGGTGTTTGAAAGTCGGCCGTCCGTCGCCGAAAGGGACAGATTCAATAGCGAGGGGTGGAACGAGCCTTGGCGAGCGACCACCCCACGATCTGTTCGAAAAGGACTCCGACCCTGAACGGGTCGAATTGGCAGACGAGCTCAACCCATTCGGGGTCGGAAACGGGTCGCCGCCCGATCAGGACGTTTCGCTTCGCGCACGTCGGGCTATTGAGTTCCCTTCGGCGACTTTTCAAACGACCGGTTTTGTTTTGACCTACGTGTAGGAGTCAGGCATCTGTTCGCGAGAGACTGCCGAGCAGGATCCGACATAGGGCGTTGAATTACTATCTTCCACTCTGTAGGAGGGACCTTTGTCGTAAGCGGCCAAAAGGGAGAAAAAGAGGCTGCCCATTACGGACAGCCTCTTTGTTTCCACACTTCCTACCCCGCTACTTGTTGCGAAGATAATTGAACGCCATCGAGGCGATGTCGTCCATCATGCTGCCGTCGCCGTCGCGATCCAGGAAACCGCCGCCCGCGGTTGCGCCAGTTGAATAGCCGGCCTGCTGTCCGCCGAGAAGCCCTCCGAGTAGTCCGCCGAGTCCATCCGGTCCGACACCCTGTTGCTGCTTTTGCCGTCCAAGATATGCCATCACGATCGGTGCAAGCATCATAAGGATCTGCGCAACCTGCCCCGCCCCGAGGCCCGTCTGGTTGCTCACTTCCCGAACCACGGGTGCCTGGTTCCCTCCGAGGATGTGTCCCAATATCCCGCCCGCATCAGCCTGGCGAGGAGGAGGAGTCGTCTGGCCACCCCCAAAGATCATGCCGCCGAGTCCGCCAAGATTATCGAGAATGCTCCCGTCGTGATCCTGTTCAAGCGCTTGGTTCAGGCTCTCGGCTCCCTGCGGTGTTGCCGCGTTGTTTGCCAGACTTCCGAGGATCATCGGAAGCGCCGCCTGGATCGCCGTATCGACTGCCGATGGCTCAGCGCCCACATTCTGACTTATCTGTTCGACTGCTTCGTTTCCCTGCTGTTGGCCTAGCAGATCTTGTAAAGAAAACATATTCCCCCGCCCTCCTTCGCAATTTATTCCCGTTCATTCGGTATAATCATGTTAACAGAGTTACCTCCCTTCCCTATTCAGAAGAATGCACTTACTCGCTGGTTGTCGGACTGCACCTCATATTCTCGTTCTCTCCGTGCTCGCTTTATCAAGCTGCTTTCTTAGCGGAGATTCGCCCCACGGAAAACCGCTCGCCTACACAGCGGTGACGACGCTTTCGTTTTCGGATTCGGATCCAAAACTCGGTGAGCCATTTGGAATCGCTGTTCGCGACGGTGACATTTATGTCTCTGATGGTGAGTCCGGCTCCGTGGTGAAGTTCGGTCGCGACGGAAAAAGCTCGGTATTCGCTACCGGGTTGCATACGCCTTCGGCACTCGCGTTCTCACCCGCGGGGGAGCTGATCGTCGCAGATACCGGTTCTCACACGATAAAGTCCATCGGTACAGATGGGGTCTTAACGCTTATCGCTGGAATCGAGGGCGTTTCCGGAGCAACTGACGGACAGGCTGGCGGTTCAACCTTCAATGCCCCGGTCGGCCTGGCCGTGGCGGCCGATGGAGCGATCTATGTTGCCGATACATACAACGATCGTATACGTCTCATTCTTGATGGAAATGTGACGACTGTCGCCGGAAGCTCGATGGGTTTCGCTGATGGCCCGGGTTCGGTCGCAAAGTTCGATACACCGCTCGGTTTGGCGGTCTGGCAGGACAAGATACTAGTTGCCGATTCCGGCAATCGGCGCATTCGCGTTATTGAAACCAACGGTGATGTTTGGACACTTGCCGGATCAGGCGAGGACGAGATTGGCGATGGCGATCTTTCAAACGCCTCATTCGGCAGTCCGACCGCGATCGCGCCGAGCACCGATGGCCGGGTATTTGTCGCCGACGGAAATGCTATTCGAGTCATCGGTCGCCGGGCATTTCCTTTTGTCGAAACCATTGCAGGTCAAAGAAGGGGATTTGTCGACGGGCACGCCTTACAGGCCCGATTTAACCGGCCGTCCGGATTTGCGATAGGTCCGGCCGGCGAGCTTCTCGTTGCCGACAGCGAGAATCAGGTCGTGCGCGTGATATCAGACGGAGATCTCGGTCGTGAGTTGAGGCAGGATGAGATCTCATCGAGGCGGATGACTGCAGGACAATTCAGAGACCTTCAGCCTCCTCGCTGGCCTTATGACCCTCCGAATGCAGTTCGTGAAGTGGCAGGAACGTTAGGCGAGATCCGCGGTGAGATCGGCACTACTGGACGGCCCGTTTGGTTTCACAACGGTTTCGACATCGCAGGAGCTTACGGCGAGACGGCGAAGTTTATCCGAACCGAGACGGTCCTGGACCCGCACTCTGCACAGAATTTCGGAACTGGGCGCGAGCTTCTTCGGCTGCCGACGATAGGCTACATACATCTCCGGCTCGGGCGTGACAAAGACGATACACTCTTTCCCGATCCACGATTCCGGTTCGAGCGTGATAGCACAGGCGAGCTCACTGATGTTCGCGTTCCGCGAGGGGCAAAGTTCGCGGCGGGCGACGCGATCGGCACGTTGAACGCTCAAAATCACGTCCATCTGATTGCGGGCCGGGCGGGAGCCGAGATGAATGCGCTCGCCGCACTCTCGTTTCCCGGGATTTCGGATGCGATACCGCCGGTAATAGAGGGAGTCGCACTCACTGACTCGACTTGGCAGGAAATTGAAACCGAATCCGGTCAAACGCGTATAAACCAAGCGGATAAGCTTCGTATCATTGTTCAGGCGTACGATCGCATGGACGGAAATGCAGACCGGCGGCGGCTGGGAGTCTATCGCCTCGGTTACCAGCTTTTTTCAGACGGGTCTCCGCAGGACGAGATCGACTGGACCATCAGTTTTGATCGTATGCCTTCCAATGACGCGGTCCCTTTTGTATACGCCCGCGGAAGCAGATCCGGTGCGACCGGCGTGACAGTTTTTAAGTACATTGCGTCTAATCGGATAAGTGGTGACGATCACTCCGAAGCGTTTCTGGATCTGACTACACAGGAACCGGGTAAGAAGACCCTCCGAGTCTATGCGGCGGACTTTTTCGGGAACATTGCATCAAAGGACATTACCTTCGAGGTTGTGAAATGAAGAAAATATTTGCGCTCATATCATTGTTTGCGTTTGCGGCTACGACCTTTGCGATACCTGCGAGTATTACTTCTTCGCCGGTTATCCGAGTTACACCCCCCGCGCCAAAATTCTCTGACGCCGAACGTCAGGCAGAACTCGCGCGACGACGCGGCGCGGTTGCGGCGAAGATGACTGACAAGAGCCTGTTGGTTCTTTTTTCAGCCGAGCCGAAGCTCTATGCGAACGACGTCGACTACGTCTATCGTCAGGAGAATAATCTCTACTACCTGACGGGCCTCAAGCAGGTCGGGGCCACACTTGTGATCACCAAAGACGGAACGGCCGTGCGTGAGATTCTTTTTCTTCCTAAACGTGTGCCGGTCCGCGAAGCGTGGGAAGGAAAGATGTACTCACGCGAGCAGGCATCCAAAATATCGGGCCTGAAGACAATAGTGGATGCATCCGAAGCAGGCGACTTTCTAAAAGCCCTCCGGGAAAAGAGCGCATTTACATCGAAGGACGGGAGTGTTTCGGTTGACACTGCTATCAGTAAACTCTACCTGCTTCTGCCGAATGCCGAGCAGGACCGGAACGGGCAGAGAGAATACCGCGCCGAAAATGAATTTGCTAAAGCGGGCGCTGAGCTTACGATCGAGAACGCCAGGCCGATCTTCGCCGACCTGCGGCACATCAAGTCGCCGTACGAACTGAAGATGCTGCAGCACGCGATCGACATCACGACCGAAGCTCAGATGCGATCGATGGCGATGGTCGGGCGCGCGAAGATGGAGTACGAAGTGCAAGCCGAGGTCGAATACACATTCCGTCGGCGCAATGCCGATTTCTGGGGTTACCCGTCGATCGTTGGATGTGGGCCGAATGCAACAACGCTTCATTACGTCGAATCGCAGGGCGAAGTAAAGCGCGGCGATCTTTTACTGATGGACGTCGGCGCCGAGTACGAACACTACACCGCTGACGTGACACGCACGTTCCCGGTAAGTGGAAAATTTACAAAGGAGCAGGCAGAGATCTACCGCATCGTCTACGACGCGCAGGAAGCTGTCGCTAAAGCGACCAAGCCTGGCGTTCAGTTCCAGGCCCTCCAGGGGATCGCACGACAAACCATCGCTGACGGATTATTCAAGCTCGGACTTGTAACCGACCCTAAAAGCGGCCAGGTGGGCGTCTGGTTCATTCATGGACTCGGTCATTGGCTCGGAATGAACGTTCACGACGTGGGCCGCTACGGTGTGCCGCTGCAGGCGGGGATGGTCTTCACGAACGAACCGGGCATATACATCCGCGAAGATGCTCTCGACAATCTTCCGGACACACCTGAGAATCGTGTGTTCAAAGATAAGGTTCGCCCTGCATTTGAGAAGTACAAGAACATCGGCGTCCGCATCGAAGATGACATGCTGGTCACGGCAAACGGGGTCGAGTGGATGACGAAGGACCTGCCGCGGAAACTCGAGGACGTCGAGGTTTTCATGGCCAAGGCGTCGAAGGAGATGGCATACGTGCCGCGGTTCGTATCGGATGATGTCACGCTTGCGATGATCGGAACTGTGTCACTGGAAGGGTCGAGTGCCAGGGGCGGATTTGTTCGATTTGGACAGATTCCTTCAGCACACTAGGGAATTCGAAATGCGCTAGCAAGGGCAAGGCCGCGGCTGAGCTTTCAGCTCGCGAAGCGAGTGACAGCATAAAGCCCTCGGTGTGAATCGGGGGTGTGATTGCCCGATAATGTCGGCGAGCTCGCGGAGCGTGCGAA
>DASUSJ010000215.1:0-5552 GCA_036375155.1 Pyrinomonadaceae bacterium | reverse complement strand
TCGATCGTCTACTGAGCCCCGTCCGTCGGACGCCGTCGAAGATGACTCGTTCGACTTGCAAGCGGAGCACCTCCATCACATCGGCGACAAATTTATAGCCGCGGCCGGAACGAACAGTTTCGATAAATCGATTGTCGCGGTATTTTTCGGCGCGTGCCTCGCGGACAGCTTAATTTTTTGTGTGAGGTTGTTCTCCCCCGGCGACAGTGTCGGCCACAGGGCACTTATCAACCCATCTTCTCGACCGCAGGCAACCTGGAAGGTAATCCGTTCTACGATTTCACCCACTGGCCTCCGCCAGTTGAGCATGGAAGGGAGTGCGGCATCTCCGGCAGAATACCAAGCCGGCGTCACAATCCTATATCATTATCGGGTCAAGACCGGTTCCAAGGAATGAAGATCAATTATTCATCCAATGCAAGAGAACGAGAACGCGAAGCGGACTTGGAACGAGCGCTGGAAGGCATCTCGGTCAGCTACCTCCGGCAGGCGGTCGAAGCGATCGCAATCCCGCGTCACGCAGTTGCCGAAGCCGCCAATAACAAAAAAGTGGCCAGATGGATAAAGAGCGAGCTGGAATCATTCGGATACGAGGTCGAGTTCCAAGGGCGTGACAATAACGTCGTCGCGTTGCTGCCAGGTGTCGGCGGGGGACCTTTGGAGATTGTCGGAGCCCATTACGACAGCGTTCCGCAAACGCCCGGAGCGGACGATAACGCGAGCGCCGTTGCGGCGTTGCTCGGGTGCGCAAAAGCTCTTTCCCAGGTTAACCCGGGCGCCAGCGTATGTTTTGTAGCTTTCAACCGGGAAGAAGACGGATTTCTCGGCAGTTCTGATTTTGTTAGCGACACTTTGCTCTCGGGAAAGCTGCGGATCAAGCACGCGCACATTCTTGAAATGGTCGGTTACGCATCCCAAGAGAAAGGATCACAAATGGCGCCGCCCATGCTTCCGATCAAGGTTCCCGACGTCGGAAATTTTCTTGGCATTCTTGGGAACAGTAATTCAACGAAGCTGGTCGACGAGATTCTATCGGCCGGCAAGTCTTACCTTCCCGACTTCCCCGTCATAGGTTTAAAGCTCTACCTTGGTGCGGAGCGGCTCATCCCAAACATGACGCGGAGCGACCACGTTTCATTTTGGCTAGAAGGAATCCCAGCGACGATGTGGACCGACACTGCTGACTTTCGAAATCCCAACTATCATCTCCACACAGACACGCCGGAAACTTTGGACTATAATTTTCTCGCCAATGTGACCCGACTCCTGCTCGCGTCCTTGTTCCATTCTGAAAAGTGAGGCCTCACTCAGGCAACCCGACTCTCCGAAGCAAGTTTTTATAACGCGGGTCTGATTTTATCGGGTCGAGCCGGCGATCCTTTAGTGACAGTACTGAGTCGTCGTGGTCGGCGTAAGCCTTCTCAAGAATTTCGAACGCCTTGTCGTGTTCTCCAGCGTGGGCCCAGTAGCCGGCCAGCACGAACGCGGGCGCTCCTGATGTGCCCTGATTACTTTCGATGATCTCAGCGAAGGCGCGCGAGTAAGCTGTCGGGCCGCCGCTTCTATAGGCTTTTCTGATCACAGCCGCAAGCTCTTCTACTTTGTCGGGTGCTCTACCCGAAAGAGCGTAGTGTTTTGAGAATTCGTCAATGGCTTCCTCGTACCTTCCCAGACTCTGGTACACCTCAGCCATGAAGAGATGCGTTCTCGCAAAATTCGGATCGATCTCGAGCGTCTTCTTCAGTTGCTCGAGTGCCTCCTCCGGCTGATCGTTCAGCATTAGTAGGACCCCGAGCATACCGTTGATTATCAGCGAGAGCGGATCCAGTTCCCTGGCGCGCCGCATCTCCGCCACCGCTTCGGGATAACGGCCCATCGACAGCAGGAATTCGGCGTACCATTGATGAGCGGTCGCGTAATTTGGATTGAGGTCAAGCGCCTTTTTCCACCCGCGTTCGGCATCGGCAAATTTCCAGTCGTAATTACAGGTTACCGACGCAAGCGCGTTGTGTGCCTCGGCAAGCGACTCATCGATCTCGATCGCTCTGGCAGCAGCGGCCCGCGCTTTCGGATAGTATTCGCTCGGCGATCCCAGACGATAATTAGGGATAAGGATAAAAGCTTCCGCCAATGAAGCGTACGCGAGGGCGTAGGTAGGATCTGCGTCGATGGCCTTTTGAAAATATTCGATGCTCTTGCGGATATCGTCCGCCTTACGCTTGTTCCAATGGTGCCGGCCGCGAAGGTAGTGCTGGTAAGCCTCGGTATTTTCCGTGTAATTTTTGGCGACCTTTTCCTGCTCAGCCCCGGTGAGCTTCGCCCTCAATCTTCCGGAAACAGCACGGGTGATCTCGCCCTGGAGCTCGATAAGATCAGTTGTCTTCCTTGTGTACTGCTCGCCCCAGACCTGATTTCCTGTACTGGCATCCACAAGCTCGACATTCAGAACAACCTGATCTCCTCGCTGCATGACACGGCCGTTCAGAACGGCCTGAACGGAAAGATCTTTTGACACCTGCTGCGGCGTTACCTCTTTGCCCTTGTACGTGAAGACAGAGCTTCGGGCTTTTACCGAAAGCGTCGGAATCTGGGACAGACTGTTTATCAGCGATTCGGTAATACCGTCCGACAGGTACTCCAGGTCCGGGTTGCCTGCGGCATTGACGAACGGTAGAACGGCGATCGACTCGATCTGGCGGGACGTGGATCGGCCGTAATACGTGTAGGCCGCCCAGCCGATAAGAGCAACCAAAAGTAAGGCAGACACAGATACGGCGAGTAGCACCGCCCGTTTACCGCCGCCCGAATCCGCCGGCAGGTCCTCGTTGGTCGTTCGATTATCGCCGAAGGTTTTGGTCGCCTCTTCGCTGGACGGCGCGGCCGACGGAAGAATGGCTGTCGGTGGGCCGTCCGGAGTCGGGCCGTCAAGCAAACGCGCTCCGTCGTCAAGACAGTAGATCAAACTGTCGTCGTAATAATCTCGCCTGCATTCCGGACAGCGTTTCATGGTGATCGAGTGATTGTAGCACTGTGACTATGCTTCTTTATTACCCCGGTTTTCCATTCAGCCATCGAAACAGAGGTCGCATCAAGAGGCCAACGGCCAGGAGGACGAGGCCGGTCAAGATCGTGGATAGCGGAAGCGAAGCCGCCAGGAGAAGGCAGGACAAAAGACCGAGGATCGCGATCCAGTTCGGATAAAGCTTGTGCTCGCGTCTGCGGCGAAGTGCGGCGAGGTTCGCGATGCAGTAATACAGCAAGATCGTAAACGCCGCAGCGGCGGCACCGATCGCCGCGTAACGGGCCGGCACGGCGGGAACCAGTTGCGCGAAATACCCCCGGAAAACCTAACGCCACCATTCCGCCCGCCGCAAGCTTTCCCGCGAGATACATCCACCCGGCGGTAAATCCGGCGATGGGGTGGATGAGCCGATAGCCATACTCGTAAGTTCCACCCGACTCTGGATAAGTCGCCGCCAGCTCAGCCGAGCTGAGAGCATTGCACGTCGCCGCCAAACCGGCCAACAGTAGGCCAATTAGAAACGCCGGCCCCGCGACACCCGCTGCCACCCCGGTCACGACAAAGATACCGGCGCCGATGATCGCACCGAGACCAATGCCGACGGCATCGATCAGACGCAGATCGCGCCGGAGATCGCTCGCCGGGTTCGCGGTATCGCGTTCGTCATTCATAGTTCAGAAGACGAACGGGTCGATAGCCGGTAATCCACCGACAAACTTCCCGCTCCGACGATCAGCAGAAAGATCGATCCGAGCAGCATGGACCAGTCGGTCCTCGATTCGTGGGCCATCGCCCAAAATCCCTTCGCCAGAAGTATCGGTATTTTGGTTGAAGAAATCGCGACAAGCATGATCGCGATCGTTGGTATCACCGCAAGGCGGGTCAGAAACCCGATCGTAATCAGCAAGCCGCAAATGATCTCGAATGCGCCTACGAACGCGGCCGCGGTCTCTGAGTATGGTATCCCTATCTTCGAGAAGCGGCCCGCGCCAACTTCCGTCGGGAAGAGAAACTTCTGGACGCCTTCGGAGAGAAAGACCAGTCCGACGATCAACCGGATGAGCAGGGTCGCTTGGGGCGCCTTTGTCCGAATGATCCTTTGAAAGAATGTCATACCTCGTTTACAACGGGATTATCGTCTTTAATTTCCAATCGATATCCGCATACTGATCGTCACGTTTAATCAAAAGCCAATTCTTGCCGCCCGCGCTCTTCGGGCCCGACATTTTTACCAGAATAAACTCCCCGCGAACCTTCTTTCCGAGAAAGCTGAATTCAATGCGGCCCTGGTCGTACTGCAATTGCGGATCGACAAGCGTCTCGTATTTGCCGCTGTCCCAGATGCGCACCTCGCCGGCGCCGTAAGTTCCTTCCGCGAGCGTACCCTCGAACTTGAAATAACTTAGACTGTGATCCGGTACGGCAACCGCGAGACGCTTATCATCGGGATCCATCGATGGCCCTTTCGGAACAGCCCAGGATTTTCCCGTCCCACCGATCTCGAGCCGCAGATCAAAATGCAAACGGGTCGCGTGATGCTCGTGAATAACAAACCGCTTTCGGATCGGTTTCTGTTTGGTGATCGCATTGCGAGGAACTTTGAGGATACGCATATAAAGCTATAATACTCGGCATGCTCTTATGATTCTGTACACTTCTTATCATTATAATTTCGCGCTTTAGGTTTTGTGCGAGAGGAGTTCCAATATGAAGACAATGACGTACCGCGTGTTACTCATAACGATGGTTTTGGCCCTTTTCGGTGCGGCGTGCACGCGCGATGAAACCGGCGGCGAAGCGCGAGGGGACGGCGACTACGCGGGGCGCGATGTGCACGCGAATCCTGAAGCGACACCATCGAACAAGTTCACTCCTGCGGACATTGCGAAGCTGAAATGGATCGAGGGGACATGGCGTGGAATGGACGGCGAAAAGCCGTTCTACGAGCGGTACAAGGTTGAAGGAACGACCTTGACAGTTGAGAGTTTGAAAGAAGACGGATCGCTTGACGGTGAGCCTGAACGTTTCGAATTGAAGAATGGAGAGTTCGGTAAAGGCGAGGGTGAGCGACGATCGGCCGCGAGCGAGATCACGGACGGTTACGTTCAGTTCGTTCCCGCTGTTTCCGGGAAGCGAAATAGGTTCCGCTTTGTGAAGCAGCCGCACGGCTGGGATGCGATCCTCGAATGGCCGGCAGCGCCGGACAAAGCTGCTCAACAGAAGGTCTACAAAATGGAGCCGTGGCAACCAGAGAAATAGATATGCTTTACATGGTCATTGAACACTTTCACGAAGGCGCGGGGCCCGAAGTGTACAAGCGGTTTCGCGAATATGGACGAATGATGCCGGACGGTTTGAATTACGTCGCGAGCTGGATCGAACCGACATTCCGGCGCTGCTATCAGGTAATGGAGTGGGACGACCCGGCCGTGTTCGCAGAATGGACCGCGAAATGGAGCGACCTAATGGAATTCGAAGCTATCCCGGTTATCACTTCGGAGGAAGCGCAGCAAGTGATGCGCGATCTGTC
>DASUSJ010000214.1:0-15754 GCA_036375155.1 Pyrinomonadaceae bacterium | reverse complement strand
CAACTTCTCGCTGTACATCGAGCCGGTCGACAAATGCAAAACCGCTGAAGAGTGCCGCGACTATGTTCTGGGTCTGGGCAATCCTGGATGGGGAAAGTATCAGGATCTGGCGAAAGGTAAGGTCGGTGATTTTAGCTATTTCGAATTCTTTCGTCCTGAGATCGAAGGGCAGCCAATAAAGATGTTCGACATGTACGCGCAGTACGTGGAGAAAGGCTACTGGATCGACTTGCATATCTCAAAGGCCGTGTACAAGAAGGAAGATCATGTGTTGTTCGAGAACCTGATCAAAGGTATCAAGTTCGTGCCCAAGACAGTAAAGTCCAGTGCGGGTCCGGACCGAGCAAAAATAGAAGCCGCCGCTGCCGGCTGGCTTAAACTTTGGGACGCCGCTAACTGTAAAGAGGCATATAACGCACTGACGACGATCTCCCGGCAGGCAGTCACGGAGCAGCAATGGACGCCATACTGCCACGGTATTCAAGCGGATCTGGGGAAACTGAAGTCTCGCTCGCTGATCGCAAGCTCGGTGATCAGATCGCTGCCGTCTAAGCCAGAACTGGCGGGTGCGATGTTCGCCTATCGCGGCGTGTTTGAAAAGACCGCTGTTGTAGAGCTCATTTCATTAACCCGTGAAGCGGACGGACGCTGGACCGTCTCCAATTATATACCTCGCTGATCTCGCTCTTCGCACTTCAAACGTAAACTCGCGCTCGGGATCTTACTCTTGCTGATGGCGCATATCCGTAAAATTCCACAAATCGCGCGGATAAGCTCGCACTCTTTATACAGCTCACTAAACCAGCCTTCGGCTTTCTTTTTGTTCACAACATTAAGCGAAGTGGTTCGCTGTTTGCCGACGATAAATTCAGAACAAGGAATTCTCTTTGTTGTCAGATTTCTTGAACATGGAGGAACCGGTTAGGGATGCTCCGTATCATTTTCGTTTAGGGACGGGCTTGTACCCGTCCAATCCCTTGGAGGAGATCATGAAAACCCCAGTTAGCTTTGTCGTGGGATTTATCCTATCTGTTGCGGTCGCCCACTGTGCTATTTCTTCACTCAGTGCCCAGACTCCGGGGCCACCTTTTGGCCCCTGGTCCTCGCTGGAACCCGTTGCGGTTCTGAACACATTAGCTAATGAACTGCCAAGCGGCATCTCGCATGATGGGCTTAGATTGTATTTTCAAAGAGCTCCCGGCGATATCTGGGTTTCTTCCAGACCTAGCATCAAGGCGGAGTGGGAAGTGCCGGTGAAGCTACCAGACACGATCAACACGACGATGTATCAGGAAGGTCAGGCATTCGAATCTATGGATGGGCACTGGCTTTACTTTGGAAGCAATCGACCCGGGAGCCTGGGTATGGATATATGGGTTTCGTGGCGCCAGCATAAGCATGACGATATGGGTTGGGAAGCGCCAGTAAACCTTTCGTCGGTGAATTCTGTAGGCTTCGAGAATGCCCCAATGCTCTTCGTAGACGAGCACACCGGCACGACACAGATGTATCTTGGCGCCGCTCCCTACCTTGGTGGTACTCAGGCGTACGCAGACATCTATATGAGCACCCTCGGACCGAATGGCTTCAGTATGCCGGTAGCGGTCACTGAGCTTAACGTGCCGACGCATAACGACGGAAAGCCGTGGGTCCGTCGCGACGGTTTGGAGATCATTTTTTCGTCGTATAGGCAGAGCCAGATAGGGCCTTTTAACCCGCCCGGCGCGCTTTATACCTCGACCCGTGCATCCACCGAGAATCCGTGGTCAGCACCGGTGATGGTAATAAATGCATTTCCCGCCGGCCAGCCGGGCGACTGGTATGTTACCACCCCGGTGCTGTCATGGAGCGCGACAGAACTATATGTAGGGCTAAACCAGCCGGGAGTGGATCCCGGTGATATTTATGTCATCCGTCGCGAGAAGTTAAGAGGTCGGAGGTGACTTTTCGCCGGACAAAGTACTCGCACATGGCAAGTATTTGTAATGGACCAACAATAATGGCGGTGGTTCGAATCACCGCCTTTCTTGTTAAGAATCAAACCGCCTGCCCGTACAACCGCTTGAACTCATCCCTCCCAAACGCACGATCAAGCCACATGTTTGTCAGCTTCTCCTGGATGCTGTTTGCTTTCAGGCGTTCGTTCAGGTTCTTGAAGTCGACGAAGTCGAGGTGCTGATCCTGGTTGAAGCATGAGAAGACAAAGAACTCTTCGCCCGTGTGCGGATTCACGTGCCGCTGCAGACACTGAGCACACACTTCCTTCATCATGCACTGCATGGGCGAGTTGATTGAACCGATCGCGGTGTGCTGCGGATTTAGGAACGGCTTTAATGATGTGTGACGAGCCTCGCGGACGCCGTTCATCATACGGTCAGATCCAATCGCGATTATGCGATCGACATCCTTAAGATCGACCTTTGTGTCGCCGAGTTTTCCTTCAGCGTACGCGACCATAGCCTGGACGATGTTGCCGCGGAAGTGAGCGTCTTGCGGACGCCGAGGCGCGATCTCGTCACCGTAATCCGTCGCCCAAACGACCTGATCGGTCGCGTTCTCGATCTCCTCGCGTTTGAAGAGATCAATACCGTTCTTGTAGCCCGCAAAATACAGGACGTGATTTTTCTTTTCACGAAGCTCGCGCGCGATTGAGAAAAGCACCGCGTTGCCAAGGCCGCCGCCGGCCAACAGAACAGTTTCGTTTTCGGGGATCTCCGTCGGCGTTCCGGTTGGCCCCATCACGAGCACTTCTTCACCTTCCTTTAGAAGCGAGCAAAGACGTGATGACGTTCCCATCTCTAGCACGATCATCGACAGCAGTCCTTTTTCTTCGTCGACCCATGCGCCCGTGAGCGCGAGGCCCTCCATCATTAGACGAACTCCGTCGACCACGGGAGCTGATGTTTCGAAATTCTGCAGGCGATAGAACTGCCCGGGTTCGAACTTCCGAGCCTGCAGCGGAGCTTTGACGACCACGTCGACGATCGTCGGGGTGAGCCGATCGACCCTGACAACGTATGCGCGAAGTTGTTCGTCGAGAGTTGAGACCAGGTTGTCGAAGGCACCGTCGTTCAGGGTGCGCGCTATATTCTCGTTCAGAGTGCGCGATTTATCGCGTTCTTCTGCATCATCCACGGGCTGAAGCCCGCACTCTGAACTTACGGGCTGAAGCCCGTTCTCTAAGCCGAACAGCTCGACGACGTGCTTATACCCGTGCTTTGCTGAGGCCATCGCCTTCACGACATTGCCCGCGTACTTCGGATGGTTATCGCCGTAGTAAGAGATGAACTTGCCATCGCGCTCGTAGGACGTGAAAAATCCGGTCTCGCCCTTTGCACATTCGACTGCGTGAAACTTACCGTCGCCGTTCTTCTCGAGCCTGAACGGTTGGAAAAACTGCCGCCACTCATCAAGCTTGAACGTTCCCGGCTTTTCTTTTTCGTAAATAACGTTGGGCGATGTCCCGGCCGCGACGCAAACTGTCCGAGCGGGGAACTCAACCATCTCACCCGTCTTATCGAAACTGCCGGTGTCGGCGTCGTACTTCAACCGTTCGAAGATGATCGCCTTCACAGCGTTGAATTCATCCGGCACGGCTTCGGCCGGGTTCATACACTCGACGAAATTGATTCCTTCCTCGAGGGCCTTCTGGACCTCTTCGTGATTTAGTCGATAAGCAGGCGAATCCTGCATACGTTTGCGATAGACGAGAGAGACACCGCCCCAGGATCGGACGAGCGGAACAAAGTTCGGCTCTTCACCCGCGGCCGCAGCACGCGTTCGTTCTGCCCGGATCGCACGGCCGTGTTCGAGAAACTCAGGAAGGGTCATCAGCTCTTCCGGATCGAACTTCTTCATCACTTCCGTTTCGCCGAACTCTTCGACCACCTGCTCGTATTTCGCAAGCATCTTCTCGACCTGGACCGGGTAGTAAGCGAAGAGTTCCGTCGCTGTGTCTATGCCTGTCAGCCCTCCGCCGATGACGACGGCCGGAAGACGTACCTGAAGATTCGAAAGGGTGTCTTTTTTGAACGCACCGGTCAGCTGTAGAGCCATCAGGAAATCCGACGCCTGGCGAATGCCGCGGATGAGATTGTTCTTCATCGGAACGATCGTCGGCCGTCCCGCGCCGGTTGCGATCGCGATGTGGTCGAAGCCAAAGTCCCAGGCGTCTTCGATCGTCAGGGTTCCGCCGAATCTGATGCCGCCGTACGCACGGAAATGCGGTCGACGCGCGAGCATCAACTGCATCATCGTCAGAAAATTCTTGTCCCACCGCACCGTGATCCCGTACTCCGAAACGCCGCCGAAGCCCGAGAGTATACGCTCGTCGAGATGCTCTCTAATTTCGTTGATGTCGCGGATCGGCTTCGGACAAGTCTTCCCGAGATTGCCGGTCCATTCCGTCGGCAGTGGCTCGATCTTCAGACCGTCAATACCTATAACGCCGAAGCCTTCGTTCAACAGGTAGTGGGCGAGCGTATATCCGGCGGGGCCAAGACCGACGACGAGAATATTCTTTCCGTTATACGGCAACTCGACGGGTCGTTCCGGATTGAGGGGATTCCAACGGGTCAGCAGGCTGTAGATCTCAAAACCGTATGGCAGATCCAGAATATCCGTAAGGGTGTGTGTTTCCGCCAGCGGAATGTTGACCGGTTCCTGTTTCTGGAAAATACAGCCCTTCATGCAGTCGTTGCAGATGCGATGACCGGTGCCGGCGCACATCGGATTATCGATCGCGACCAGCGCAAGCGAGGCGATCGGGTCGCCCTGCTTTTTCATCAGGTGCATTTCCGAGATCTTTTCGTCGAGCGGGCAACCCTCGGTCTTGATACCGAGCGGGTTGCGCTTTACCGAGCCGTCCTTTTCGTGCAGCCCGGTCGAGCATGAATCCTTATCACGCTCGTGGCAGATCATGCAGTAATCAACTTCGTAAAGCGCGTCGCGCATCGAGCCGCGATCGTCCGTGAGCTTGAAGCCGTCGCGCCGGCGCATCTCTTCATCTAGCCCACGCATTATGTTCGGGTTACTCGAGTTGGGTCGGATCAGATGAACAAGATTCTGGTAGTCGAGCGCATGCGGTGTCTTGAACGCTTTCCAGCGTTTCTCCTTCTTGTAGAATTCGGCCGCAGACCACACTTCGAGCAGGCGCAGAGCGGCCTTGACCTGAAGCAGATCTCCAGCTGCGTCGATCTCAAGGACAAAGTCGGAGATCAGTTCCGCGTAGGTCCTGTCTTTCAATTTTCCAAGCGCGCTATGGAGTTTAGCGACAGTTTCCGCTTCGGCCACAGTCGGTTCGCCACCTTTCGCGAGAACTTCCTCGGCGTCGAGCAGTCGGGCAGCTATCTCGGAAACGCCGAGCTCGTCATCCCACACAAGCGTCTCGTCGAAGGCGGCGTTGCGGAGCTCCTTGAGAGCTTGTGTGACCCTCTCGTGATCGAAAGACGCGAGCTTTTCCGGCGTGAATGCTTTCGCGGCGCGGCGTTGTACAAAAAACTTGTATTTCCAGATCGGGTTCTGTCGAAGGATCTCACGTTCGAGATCAGAACGCTCTTTTGTGACCCCGAACATTCTGGCCACGAAATCAGACAGAAAAGGAGCAGCGTCAGTTAGGATCTTCGAGGCCGCCCGCTTCTCGAAGCCCGCTCCTCGACCGTCAATATACTTTCGAAGCGCCTCATAAAGAACCGGCTCCTTTTCAGCGATCTCCCCATAAAAGGCAGTAGACAGATCGACAAACCGGACGGGATCGAACAAATCTGAGTATTTGAATCCCGGGATTCCGAGCTCGAAGTCAAAATCGGTTTCCACTTGTCCTTTTTCGGAAAATGAGTTCATACAGTTCAGTTAGATCAAAATATGACCATAACTCGAAACAAGAAGTATAACTCGGCGGTCAGGGCCAACAAAATCGGCACCTGGGGACCACTAAGGAAGATAAGCGGCAACGACATTAAGTCTAATAACCTCTAAAATTTTCGTGAAAATAGGTGTTTAGTGTGATATAAACCAAACTTACATCCACGAAAACCGGTAGTGAGCAGGCTTTAGCAGTAACTAGAAGTATGGAACAAGATCAGAGGCTGACCCCCTTGCCTAAAACGCTCGACCTACGAGTGCAGAAGAACGATTATCCGTCAACTTATCCAGCATTTTACGACGATGAGGTAAGCGAGGGCCGGCGCTCGCTGCAGCAGTATTTCAATGTAATTAAGAAGAGGATCCCGATCATTCTCGCCCTTACCACGCTGGCGACGGCGGCGGCCGCATTTTACATGTATCGTATCCCCTCGCAGTATCAGGCAACCACCGAGATGGTCATCGAACCCCGAAAGCCGAAGGTCCAGTCGAAGGATTCGATCAATATCAATTTCGGGAACGATGCGAATTACTACAACACACAGCTCGAGCTTTTGCAGAACACCGATCTGATGAAAGAGGTCGTGATACGCCTCGGACTATACAAGGACCCCGATCTTTTTGGTAACGAGAACAGGGGAGTGCTGTCAGGTCTGCGTGCGATGTTCTCGAGCGGTAAGGACGACAGCGCGTCTGAAAACGCATTGCCCGTGGTGTCGGATGTGTCGCCGGGATCCGAGGGCGCGCAGAACATCCAGCTGACAAGCGAGGAAAAGGCGCGGGCGGAATCTTACGCTGCAATACTCGCGGGCCGAATGAGTGTCCAGCCGAGAGAGCGCACGAATATCGTGAACGTCAGCGTTACTACGCCGAATCCCCAGCTTTCGGCGAGGGTCGCCGACATGGTCGCCGACGTATTCATCGAAAAGGATGGAGAACGGGAGACCGAGGGTGCGAGGCGGACGTACGAGGATTTGACGAGATCGATCGAAGAGCTCCGGAAGACGATCACCGAACAGGAAGCGGATCTGATCAGCTATATGCGCTCGAGCGGCTTGCCGCTTCAGGAAAAAGGACAGGAGCTGTCCGCGTCGCGGCTGCAGTCGATGAGTGAAACCTGGCTAAAGGCAATGGAAGGCAGGCGACAGCTTGAAGCCCGGTACAATGCGGCTCTACAAGCCAGCAGCCGAGGTGAGGGAATGAATATCCCGGACCTCTACGAAAACAAGATCTTCCAGGACACCATGCGGCTTAACACGGAGCGCAAAGCGAAGCTTCAGGACCAGATTCGCGATATCGATAAGAAGATTCAGGAGGCCGACGCCGAGAAGGCCGAGCTGTTGGTTAAATACACACCGGAATATTCGAAGGTAAAGGAAGTAGAGGAACGCATAAGCTCGCTCAACGCGACGAAAGAAAAAACCGAGCGTGAAGTCAGCAGCATAATCGAACGCGACCAGAAGAAGATTGAAAAGGACGCAGTCGGTGGGGCACTGGTAGCGTTACGCTCCCAGCTTGCGGCGGCCCAGAAGCAGGAGGCGCAGGCCCTTGCCGCGTACGAACAGGAGGCCGCACAGGCAAACGTTCAGGGACAGGCTCAGACCGAGCTCACCACCAAGAAGCGGGCGATCGAGACGAACCGGAACTTGCTTGATACTTATACGCAGCGGCAAAAAGAACAAGAACTCGCTATCGCCAGCGGCCGACCGGATAATATCAAGATCGCTGCTAACGCGGTGACACCGGGCGGGCCGATCGGACCACAGCGGACAAGAAATATCTTTGTCGCTTTCCTGGTCTCGCTTGCGGTCGGCATCGGTCTCGCATTTCTGCTCGATTACCTGGACGATTCGATCAAGACGTCCGACGACATTGGTCGTCATCTTGGTCTGCCAACCCTGGCACTGATTCCGCACCACTTCGGTTCAGAGAAACGGCGGCTCAAGCTCGCAGCAGCCAATGGTAACGGGAACGGAAGCAGCTTCCCGGCTTCGACAGGCTTGATCACGCTCGAGGAAAGACGCTCGCCTATGGCCGAAGCTTATCGCCACCTGCGAACATCGCTTTTGTTCTCATCCGCGGGCAAACCGCCACAGTCGATACTCGTTACGTCGTCGCAGCCGTCCGAAGGTAAAACGACCACGGCTATCAACACTGCCGTCACGCTCGCGCAGGCTGATGCCGACGTGGTCATCGTGGACTGCGATCTTCGCCGGCCGCGGCTTCATAGCTATTTCGATCTCGAGAATTCTCAGGGCCTGACCAACTATCTTTCGGGCGAGCGGAATACGGAACACCTTATCAAGAACTGCCGCGACCTGCCTCGTTTGAAGGTCATAACGAGTGGACCGATACCGCCGAATCCGGCCGAGCTTCTGAGCTCGAATGAGATGAAGAATTTGCTGCAGTTCCTTCGCGGCCGCTACAAGCACGTGATCATCGATTCGCCACCGGCGATCTCATTCACCGACGCGGCGATCCTTTCGACGCTCGTCGACGGTGTCGTGATCGTGGCAATGGCAGGCAAGAGCTCGATTCACTTGATGCGGCGGTTCAAGCACCGCTTGGGCAATATCGGTGCCCGCATCTACGGTGTGGTACTGAACGGCATCAAGGCGGGTTCAATGGAATACGACTATTACGGCACGGGCTACTACGAGTACTACGCGAACAGTGACGCCGATGACTCGACGCCGGTAATGGAAGAAGTCGGGACAATACACAGGACGAAACCTTAATAGGTGTAAGCGGTAAGCGGTAAGTTCTAGAAGTTGGCAATCCTTTGGTAGCTACCACTGAACTTACCGCTTACCGCTTTTTTCAGACAGAAACGCTGCGAGTGCAGTTTCCCAATCCGGAAGCGGGTCAAGACCAAGTCGATCCATTCGGACAGTCGCAAGCTTAGAGCTTACCGGTCGCGGCGCAGGGCGCTTCAGATCCGAGTGTGACACGCGCTCGACCAACTTCCTGTCGAATCCGCCGATCTCGCAAATCTTTTCCGCAAATCCAAAATAAGTCGTTCCGGGTCCGCTGTTGGTTACGTGAAAGATCCCGCGTTCGCCGAGGCCTGCGAGCACGCGCAGGCGAGTGGCAAGATGCCTAGCAAAAGTCGGTGTTCCGTAGGCGTCGTCGATCGCTTTGATCTTTTTTCCTGCAGCTAGCAGCTTGTGCATGACGCTCAGAAAATTTGTCCCGCCTTCGCCGTAGATCCAGCCGGAACGAACGACGATCGCAGTCGGATCCGCCTCGACAGCGGCAAGCTCACCTTCGTACTTCGTCACCGCATATACACCTTGCGGATCTGGCAGATCGTCCTCGGTGTAGAAGTCAGTCTTCGCGCCGTCGAAAACGTAATCGGTCGATATGGTCACCAGCCGTGAACCGGTTTCGCGCGTCGCTTCGGCGAGATATCTCACGCCAAGTGTATTTGCGGCTCGGGATTCCTCAGCGTTCGTCTCTGCTCCATCGACATCGGTATAAGCTGCGCAGTTCAACACGGCGTCCGGACTGTGTTCGGTCAGCGTCGCGAACACGGCGTCGCGATCGGAGATGTCGAGCTCCTGCCGTCTGAGCGCTACGACCACATCGCCGATCTTTCTGCAATGCTCCGCCACAGCACCCGCGACCATCCCGTTGGCTCCCGTTATGACGATCTTCATATTAAGTGTGAAGTGAGCTATGAAGTGTGAAGTATGAAGTGTGAGCTGTGAAGTGTGAAGTGTGAGGTGTGAAGTATGAAGTGTGGGGTGTGAAGTGAGGTGTGAAGTGTGAAGTATGAAGTGTGAAGTGTGAGCTGAACGTGAAAGCGTGTTCGATCTCACAGTTCACACCTCACACCTCACACCTCACACCTCACACCTCACACTTCACCCTTCACACCTCACCCTTCACCTTCACACCTCACTTCGCTTCACACTTCATAGCAGCGTTTCCCGAAGCGCCGTACCGTACATCGATCTGTAATAATTTCGATACTCCCCGTTGCGGATGTGATCGACCCAAGTTTGATTCTCGCGATACCAATCGATCGTCATCCGCAATCCGTCTTCCCACGCGACGAGCGGCTTCCATCCGAGCTCGCTTTCAGTCTTGGTTGGATCGATCGCGTAACGGCGATCATGGCCAAGGCGATCGGTAACGAACGTGATCAGGCTGTGGGGTTTGCCGAGAGTGTCCAGTATCGACCGGACCACCTCGATATTTTGTTTCTCGTTTCGTGCTCCGATGTTGTAAGCCTCGCCCGCCTGACCCTTCTCGAACGCGGCCCAGACCGCACGGCAATGATCGTCAACGAAGATCCAGTCACGCACATTCCTGCCGTCACCGTAAACGGGAAGCGGGTCATTGTTGATGGCGTTTGCGATCATAAGGGGGATTAGCTTTTCGGGAAACTGGCGCGGGCCGTAGTTGTTACCGCATCGAGTTATGATGGCGTCCAGTCTGAAAGTTTCGCACGCCGCACGGACGAGCAGCTCGGCCGAGGCCTTCGAGGCGGCGTATGGTGAATTCGGACGGAGTGGTGAATCCTCGGTAAAGGATTCGTCGCTGTCTTCCGGCAGGCTCCCCATTACCTCATCTGTGGAAACCTGAATAAAGCGTCGGACTCCTCTTACTCGAGCCGCGTCGAGCAGCACTTGCGTGCCGATGATGTTTGTTCGCAGGAATTCGTCTGCTGATTGAATGCTGCGGTCTACATGCGATTCCGCGGCGAAGTTGAAGATCGCATCGCAATCCTCGGGAACGGCCGCGAGCACGGCTTCGCGATCGCAGATATCACCTCTGGCAAAAGTATGTCGTGTGTCGTCGATACCGGCGAGATTCTCAAGGTTACCCGCGTAGGTGAGCGCGTCGTAATTGATGATGCTGACGTCGCGATCTTCCGAAAGAACCAACCGCACGAACGCCGAGCCGATAAACCCGGCGCCGCCGGTCACGAAAATGGTTTTCATAGCTATGACTGTGAACTATGAACTATGAGCTGTGAAGTGTGAAATATGAAGTGTGAGCTGAACTGTGAAAGCGAGTCCGATCTCACAGTTCACACCTCACACTTCACAGCTCACACCTAATTCTCGATCTTTCTCATCTGGCGAAGCATCAGCTCTGCATACTTCTTCGGCGAGTCGATGTCGTCCAGCACAATCTTCCCGCCGTCCTCACTAGCGTTGTCTATTACCACGTCACCGAGTCCGAGCATTCGCTGTGCGACGGTGGCGGAGACGGTGACGTCCTGGATACGGCGTAGCGGAATATTCTGCGTCGTTCGCGATATCAGGCCGCGGTCGATCTCGACCGTCGTGTCTGTCAGCGTGTATCGAACGAGCTTCTTCCTGATGTGATAGAAAAGCGGCACAAGCAGGAGCAGCAAGCCGACGACCACGGCGACTAGCGGCGGAACCGCCGGGAAAAAAAGTGTAAGCACTATCACTATCAGAAACGCACAAACGACGGCGACCGCGTAACCCGCAAATACGAATTTCAGCGTCGGCGTGATCGAAAAGACCGGCGGCGGATCCGAGTCCACCGAATGACGCACGTTCGCAGACAAATTTCCCCGCGTCGCAACGCGCGTCTCTTCTTCCACCTCGAACGCCCGACCACAGTTCTGGCAGTAAACGGCGTCGTCAGCATTCTCCTTACCGCATCTTGAGCAAAACATACGTTCTTGTCTTTCCGGGCTTCGGGGCAATGATACAAGAATCTTGAGTCCAGACAAAAAAGCGGCCGGTATCGACCGGCCGCTAAATGGAGAAGAGACGAAGTCGCGTCAGCATCTCATAAGATTATTGATTCATCAGCATCATCTTTCCGTCTGCGGTTCTTACCGCCATCACGCTTGGTTCATAGATCGTGAGCGGGCGTGAATCCTTCTGAACAAGTTGTGCCGACTGACGGCCGATCGAACGCGCAGAATGGATGTAGCGCCCGTCGGAGATGGCGTTGTAGCGGCCCGTGATCCGACGCACGTATTCACGGGTTTCGCGATACGGCGGAACATTCCACCCGTACTTCATCACCGCGCCTTCTCCGGCATTGTATCCCGCAAGCGCTAGGACGACGTCACCGCTGAAGGTATCGAGCAGCCAGCGCATGTATTTCACACCCGCTTCGATATTTTGACGAGGATCGTAAATGCTGGTCACACCAAAACGTCTCGCGGTCGCCGGCATCAGTTGCATAAGCCCGCTCGCACCCTTATGCGAGGTAGCTCTCAACTTGAACGAAGATTCCTGGTGCATCTGCGCATAGATCAGCAATGGGTCGATATTGTAGCGTCGGCTGGAATCGACTATGTACGAGTCATAAAGCGGGTTACCGGTCGTGAAGCCCTTCAAGTGCGAGCTGCTTCCCATCGTGAGCTTGGTTCCCCCTAGGTTGGTCACCCCTTCGCGCTGGGCCAAGCCGTCGGTTACAGCGACGGTCCACCCGGTTTTGGCCGTTTTCTTCGCATACTTATCCTCGACGACTACCTGCATTTTCGAACGCCTGCCACGTTTTCCTTTCTTCGGGGGGGTGGTAACGATCGGCTCTGGCGGTAGGAACACCTGGACGCCTTGCGACCGGTCAAAATTATCGAAGGTTCGAGTGGTTTTTTGGCCGTGGGCCGATACGGCAACGCAGCAACCGGCAAGGAGTAGTAGGAAAATCTTCTTCATTTGAGGTACAAACTTGAAAGCCACGTAAGCGACGCGTCTTATACAAAGCCAGATTGTGGAGTCGTGATGAGGGTGAAAAGGCCCAAGCCTATCGTGCAAACCAGCTAATATTAGAAAACTACCAAAACTGCAGTGTTTCCCGACTTTGGCAAAAGGCCAACGCTGTTAATCACAGCGAGGTTAACAGGATAGCACCCGCATAAGGTTCGGGTAAAGCTAAATCTCTGCCTTCCCCAATTCGGTCCACGTGGGCTATCTTAGGCCTGATGCTCTACATCTCGCAGATAATTGGCCAGCCCATTTTCGACGCTCGAAATGACAAGATCGCGGCGATAAGCGACGTTCTCGTCAGGTATGGCAGTGAAGATTACCCGCCGGTGATCGGGGTGGTGGCTCGACTGCGTAGACGAAATTTCTTCATTCCAAGGCGGAATATCGCGGAGTTGAACGAACACGGTGCACGAATGAGTTCGGCGAAACTCGATCTGACACCTTTCGAACGTCGCGAGGGCGAGGTCCTGCTCGCGAAGGATGTGCTCGACAATCAGCTAATCGACGTGGACGGAAAGCGAGTGGTCCGGGTGAATGACGTTCAGCTCATCGACGTCGGCGATTTCTGGCGGGTTACTGGAGCCGATGTCAGTCTGCAAGGCTTTCTTAGACGGCTGATGCCCAAAGGCTTCTACGGCAGCACTCGCCCGGTCGAAGTTCTCGATTGGGCGGATGTAGGATACCTCGCGACAGACACAGCAACCGTAACCGTTCAGTTGAAGTCGTCAAAGGACAAGCTTTCGCGGCTTCATCCCGTTGAGATCGCGCAGCTTGCCGAAACGCTTTCCCCGATCCATCGGACCGAGGTCGTCGAAAGTCTGGACAATGAAACCGCTGCCGACACGCTGGAGGAAATGTCCACCGAGGCGCAGGCCAGGAT
Organism: Pyrinomonadaceae bacterium; assembly: GCA_036375155.1. Lineage (GTDB taxonomy): Bacteria > Acidobacteriota > Blastocatellia > Pyrinomonadales > Pyrinomonadaceae > OLB17. The sequence continues at coordinate 2,305 of DASUSJ010000214.1, read as the reverse complement.
CCTCGAGGAAATGGATGAAGAACGCGCCGCTGACATTCTGGAAGAGATGTCACCGGACGACGCGGTCGATGTTCTCGACGAGATGGATGAAGAAAAGGCGCAGGAACTTTTCGATCTGATGGAAGACGAAGAGAAAGCGGACGTCGCGGAACTCATGCATTTCGATCACGACACGGCCGGCGGTCTGATGACGACTGAATTCATCGTCTTTCCCAGATCATTGACCGCCGGCGAGGCGATCGCCCGGCTCCGAGAGATGGCCGAGACGCCGGGAATGATCTATTACCTGTATGTGGTGGAAGAAGAAAATTCCTGGAAGCTGTGTGGCCTGATCAGCCTTCGGAGCCTCATTCTCGCCGACCCGACCCGTGAGTTATCGGAAGTCATGCGAAGCGATTTTCGCTCGGCCCACCCCGGCGACTCTGCCGAGGAGGTCGCACAGACAATAGCTGAATATAACCTTCTTGCACTTCCGGTCGTCGATGACGATGGCGACATCGCCGGCATCGTCACGGTGGATGACGCGATGGAGATCTTGCTTCCGAAGAATTTGCAGCGGAGATTGCCACGGCTGTTCGGATAATCACTTGGGGAAGCTAATTACATCATGAGAATCGAGATCGAGGTGGTTACCCCTTCGCTTGGTTATACTCGTTCGGCACCAAACCCAGCGACACCGTAGATTCAAAAGCAAGTTTGATCGCTTCATCCGGCTCGATCGCCCTTCCTTTCGCAAAACCGTCTGCGAAATCTTTGGGTAAGATCTTCTGGAGTTTCTCAACATAGGCGTCGCGAAAAACTGCTTCCGCAGGTTCGATCTTGTACCCGATAGATTCGCGAAGAGCCTCGGCCGCACCGCACAACTGAGCACTCCGCTCGTATTCGCCGCTCGCGAAGGCCAGTGCTGCAAAGCCGTCGATCGAGTAAGAGATCGTCATCTTGTTCCCAAGTTCGAGTGCAATGTTTGCCGCCTCGGCGAAGTATTTTTTCGCAAGCAGATATTCGCCCTCGCCAAAACACGCGGCGCCGAGGTTGTTGAGGGCATCGCTGACTGCGCTCTTGTTGTCGAGTTCTCGAAAAAGACCCAATGATTCTTCGAAGAGCGGACGGGCGCGGGCGAAATCGCGCTCCGTTCGTGCCAGGTCACCGAGAAAACTCAGGCTGATGGCAATACCGAATTTGTCGTCAAGCTCGCGGCTGATAGCGAGTCCGGATTCAAAATACTTTCGGGCCGCGAGCGTATCGCCCTGTTGCATCGCTACGAGACCGAGACCGCGGCTCGAGAGGGCGACACCCTGCTTATTACCCGCCTCTTGTCCCGCAGTGAGCCCGTCGGTATAGGCCCTCCGTGCAGTCTCATAATCGCCGCGGAACCGGGAAGCGAGCCCGAGCCCGTTCATCAATTTAAAGCGCAGTTCGGGCGGAGGATCACCTCCTCGTTCTAGTGCGGCCTTCAGCCAGCGGTAGCCCTCACTCAAGTGGCTGTGAAGCAGCCAGAAATTTCGAACCGCGACCGCCAGGCGAACGGCCATTTTCGGATCGTTGCTCAGCGACCACTGCATGGCGGCCCGGAGATTGTCGTGCTCGTCTTCCATGCGGTCTAGCCATTCCGCTGATTGTGCGGCTTGAAGGAACGGCTCGGCCTTCTCGCCCAACGCTACGAAATATTCCGCATGTGCCCGACTGACCGCTTCGAATTCGCCTGCCGACTGAAGCGTATTAACAGCGTATTCGCGGACGACGTCCAGCATCGCGAACCGGTGTTCGCCGCCCTGGCCGTTCACGCGGAGCAATAGGCTCTTATCGAGAAGGGAAGTTATCGAGTCGATGACGAGGATATCACCGGCGTCGGTGTTACAAACCACCTCTGCGGCCTCGACGGAAAAGCTTGCCGCGAAAACCGACAGGCGGCGGAAGACTGCTTTTTCATCTTCGGTCAGAAGGTCGTAGCTCCAATCGATCGCGCCCTGCATCGTCCGCTGTCGCTCCGGCAGATCGCGCGGCCCGCCGGTGAGAAAACGAAGCCGGCTGTCGAGCTTCGCAAGAATAGCTTCCGGCGAAAGAACGCGCGTGCGTGCGGCCGCGAGCTCGATGGCGAGCGGTAACCCTTCGAGCCGCGAGCAGATCTCTGCCACACCGCGAATATTCTGCTCGGTCAATTCAAAAGCGGGATCGGCCGCCTCCGCTCGCTCAACAAACAGCCTGACGGCTTCGTTCCCCGACAGCTTTTCAAAGGACATGGCCTCATGCGCCGGCGCCGAGAGCGGCGGTACGACGAACTCGCGTTCAGCTGTGATCCGGAGAA
>DASUSJ010000213.1:0-5814 GCA_036375155.1 Pyrinomonadaceae bacterium | reverse complement strand
TGTGCGAGAAGTCGTTCAAAGGACGGACGCCGCTAACTGAGTACAAGATCACGACCGAAGGCAGAGCCGCTCTCGATCGTTACCTGAATCACATGGAAGCGCTCATCGCGGCGATGAGGAATGTTTAGAGTGCGCGATTCGCGTTTCCGTGAACTGAGTAATCTGAGTTGAAGGGAAGATATGGGCGTTCTATTGATGTTTGTTACGATCGGTGGTCTCCTTGCCGCGTCCGTTTTGCTCGCTCTTGCCATTTACACAAAAAAGATCTGGCTGCGTAATTTCGTGCTCGGCGCTGTCACCGTATGGCTGGTCAGTTACTTCGCGATGCTCATCGGATTCTCGCTGGATAGCGAAGAGAGGGAGCTCGCTCTAAATGAACCGAAAGCGTTTTGCGGTTTCTATCTCGATTGTCATATGCACACCGCCGTGACCGGCGTTCGAAAGACGAAAACTATCGGGAACAAAAATGCCAGCGGCGAGTTCTATATCGTCAGGGTGAAAGTTTTCAGCGATGCAAAGCGTGCGACGCTCGGCTTCGGCGGATTGAAGCTGCATGTCGTTGACGACGAAGGCAAGCAATACCCGCATGTTCCGGAAGTCGAGAAGCCGGAACCGTGGTTTACCCGTCCGGTTCCTGCCCGCGAGAGCTTCGAACGCGAAGTCGTTTTCGATCTTCCGGTCGATGTGAAGAATCCGCGTCTCGATATGCACGACGATCAGGCCTTCATTGAAAAGTTCCTGATCGGCGATGAGGACAGCATGTTTCACAAAGGAACGTATTTCAAACTTGAGGGCGCGGCACAAACCGCTCGCGCACAGTGATCATGAACGAACGAACGAAAACGGGTCTCGAGATCTTGAAAGTGGCCGCGGTGGTCGGCGTACTCGGCAACATTCTGCTCCGGCAGACACCGTGGGGACTAAACGCATTTCTTTTCGTCGCCTTATTTATTGCGGCGTTGCTTATGCTTATGTGGCGACGCCGGCCGGAGCTGGTGACGACGAACACAGTTGCGCTTTCCGGAGCGATGGTGTTTTTCGCGTCGATGTTCCTGATCCGCGATTCGATGGAACTTCGCGTGTTCGACACGTTCGCGATCGTCGGGATCATGGGCGTGATCCTGCTTGCAAACTTTAAGATCAAAGCACACATCGCCGGAGTGTTCCATTACATAGCGGGTTTCGTCTGGTCCGGAGTTACGTCACTCTTCGGACCGGTGGCACTGTTGGTAGCCGACATCAACTGGCAGGCAATGCCGGGCAACAAAATCAGCAGACATCTGTTTTCCGTGCTGCGGGGCCTCGTGATCGCGCTTCCGTTGTTGCTTATCTTCGGCGGGCTGTTTATGGCGGCCGATGCTGTTTTCGAGGGCATGGTGAACCGCGCGGTAAATTTCGACCTCGACATCGTCGTTTCTCACATTCTCGTGACGACGTTCCTTGCATGGCTAACCGCCGGGTACCTGCGTGGTGCGATAGGTTCGACATTCGCGGCTAAGGCTGCAACTGCAGCTGCAGCTGCAGGTGTCACGACAGATACGCCGGCTTCGAGTGAGGCCGCAAAGACGGACCACACTTCGTTCGTTGAAAAGGTTGTCGCTGAACCCGGCGATGCATCAGTCTCCCTGCCGGATAACGCGACGATACTAGAGCACATCAACCGCAGTGATCCGCCCAACGCCGATTCGCCCGAGCTTAAGAAGAAACGTGATCTGCAGAATTTCGATAACACAATTCTTCCCCCGGTATTTACCCTCGGCACGGTCGAGACCGTTCTAATCCTCGGGCTCGTCGATCTGCTGTTCCTGAGCTTTGTAATAATCCAAGTGCCGTATCTTTTCGGCGGCATGGATCTCGTGCAGAACACCCCCGACTTCAAACTGGCGGAATACGCCCGTCGAGGTTTCGGTGAGCTTGTCGCGGTTGCAGCTCTCGTTTTGCCTATGCTGCTCGTTTCTCACTGGCTTCTCCGTCACGAGACTGGCAGAACAGAGAAGGTCTTTAAGGTACTTGCCGGCTTACAGATCGCATTGTTGTTTGTGATCATGGCGTCCGCTGTACAACGGCTCGTCCTGCTTACGGGTGAACTCGGTTACGGGCTAACCACGGTCCGGTTCTATCCGATGGTTTTCATGATCTGGCTGGCGGTCGTCTTTGGCTGGTTCTCGCTGACGGTGTTCCGCGGCTCGCGGAACCGTTTCGCCTGGGGAGCGTTGTGGTCAGCGATCGTGATCCTCGGGGCGACTAACTTGATGAATCCGGATGCGTTCATTGTCAGAACGAATTTGAATCTCATGCAGCAGGGGCGTGAATTCGACGCTCGTTATAATACTAGCCTTAGCGATGACGCTGTCCCCACATTGCTTGAGGCACTACCCTCAATGAATGCCTACGACGGTTGCGTTACAAGAATGCGACTGCGAGATCGAATGACAGATTCCAATCAGCAACTAGATATTCGGTCATGGAACCTTTCGCGTTCGCAAGCGAGGTCGCAGCTTACGCAGGATATATCGGTTTCTACTGAGAGAGCTGTGGGCGAAGGTTGCGAACACTTGAATCGTTCAAGCGATTGACTGGTAGAATTACCGCATGAGCCGCGATCTTAGGCGCGTCCCGCGACAAACACTTGCGCGATTATTTTTTCCATTTATCCTGCTCGCGCCTGTGATAGCTCTAACGGGATGTAACCGGCTTGACGTCAAATCAGAAGAGAAACGGATATTGTCAGAGATTAACCAGATCTCCGAACATTCGCGTATGCATATCAATTCCGCCGAGGGGAGAGAGCATATGATCCGATTGAACGAATTAAGACCGTTATTCCCTGAACAACGGGATGAGATTACAGTGGAAGCTGAAGCTGTTAAGGCATATTTCACTCGCATCATCGAAGACAACGGGAAACTGGTTGAACTTTGGCGACGACTGCTCGCGTTGCCGTTGTCAGATAGCTATCGGAATTGTGTAACGGTGCAGCTGGAAATCCAGGAACTTATTACCATCCAATCTCAGAAAGTCAACGAAGAGATGGACCTGCTGCTTGATCGGTCGGTGACTGACCGTCAAACGCTTGATAGGAAACAGGATGCTATCAGGAGTAGCAACGATGAAATCATCCAGAAGCTAAGCGAACGTGAAACGTATCTTCAGCAAAACTGCAGACGGCCTACCGGCCAATAGCTCAAAACAATGAGAGACCTCATCCGCGAATACCTGTCGTATCTCCGAGTCGAGAAAGGCCTCGCGAAGAACTCGCTTGTCGCCTACGAGAATGATCTCGTCAAGCTGAAAGCCTGGACAGAAAAGAACGGGTATTCGATGGAGTCACTAACCCGTCAAGATCTCCGCGAGTGGCTGATCGATCTCGGACGCGCAAAGCTTTCTGATACCTCAAGGCGGCGGGTTGTCAGTTCGCTGCGTGGATTCTATAGGTTTCTCGTCATCGATAGCCATATCAAGCTTAGTCCGGCGGAGGACCTCGACGTCCCCCAAAAAGGGGCTTATCTACCAAGATTTCTCACTCAAACTGAGATCGAGCGGCTTTTTGCGGCCCCTGACGTCTCAACCGAGATGGGTCTTCGCGACCGCGCGATTCTTGAAGTGATGTACGCCTGCGGTCTCCGGGCGACCGAGGTTGCAAGTCTTAGGCTGGGCGACATCGATCTCGAAGCCGGTATCCTCACAACGACTGGAAAAGGGAACAAGACGCGTCGAGTCCCAATCGGATCGAGCGCCGTCGAGTGGGTAAAGAGTTATATGGGACTTCGACGGCTGAAGGAGAACATTGAGATAGCGAATCTATTCGTTACGCCTATGGGAAAGCCGATATCGAGGAACGTTATCTATACGTTGATAAAAAACCACGCGGAGGCGGCGAGTTTGGAGGATGTCTCGCCCCATACGCTTCGCCATTCATTTGCGACACACCTTGTTCAAAACCGTGCGGACATCCGCTCGGTGCAGCAGATGCTCGGCCACGCCGATATTTCTACCACCCAGATATACACTCACATGACCGACGCTCATCTGCGTGAGTCCTATGAACGATTCCACCCTCGCGCCAAAGCCGCTCGGGCCGAAAACGGGTCGTCGACCGATCAAATCGGGGACCCGAAGTAAACTTCAGACTTCGAGCTTGCATCTCAAACAGACCTTCGGTAACATTGGAAATTTGCTAAACAGCCCTAAAAGCGGGCATTGGCAATAAACAACAGGCTGCAAGGGTGGTCGAGTGGTTAATGGCACCGGGCTGTAAACCCGGCCGGCGAGAGCCGTACGTAGGTTCGAATCCTACCCCTTGCACCATTTCGATTTTGGATTTTGGATTTTGGATTTTCGATTGGAATCCAAAATCCAAAATCCAGAATCCAAATTTGTTTGCGGGAGTAGCTCAGTTGGTAGAGCGTCAGCCTTCCAAGCTGAATGTCGCGAGTTCGAGTCTCGTCTCCCGCTCCATTAGTTTTTTACAGATCGGGCCCAAGTAGCTCAGGGGTAGAGCGCATCCTTGGTAAGGATGAGGTCTCGGGTTCAAATCCCGATTTGGGCTCCAGACATTGTTCGACAAACTGAGTTTCTCGCGAATTAGCCAGCAAACTGGAATTGTTGGACATTTTCACCGGAGAAGACATAGAAGATGAGCAAGGAAAAATTTGACCGTTCGAAGCCGCACGTGAACATCGGTACGATCGGGCACGTGGACCACGGGAAGACGACCTTGACGGCGGCGATCACGAAGGTGCTGGCAAAGCACAACCCGAAGATCACGGTCCGGGCGTTCGACAGTATCGATAATGCTCCCGAGGAAAAAGCCCGCGGGATCACGATCGCGACGGCACACGTCGAGTACGAGACGGCGAACCGGCATTACGCGCACGTTGACTGCCCGGGGCACGCCGACTACGTGAAGAACATGATCACGGGAGCGGCCCAGATGGACGGTGCGATTCTGGTGGTGGCTGCAACGGACGGTCCGATGCCGCAGACCCGCGAGCACATCCTGCTGGCCCGTCAGGTGGGCGTACCGGCGATGGTCGTGTTCATGAACAAGGTCGACGCGGTGGACGACGAGGAGCTGCTGGAGCTGGTCGAGATGGAGGTCAGAGAGCTGCTTTCATCATACGAGTTCCCGGGCGACGACATTCCGGTGGTGAAGGGCTCTGCACTGAAAGCTCTGGAAGGGGATCCGGCATGGGAGCCGAAGATCGACGAGCTGATGGAGGCGGTCGACAGCTACATTCCGACACCGGCACGAGAAACGGATAAGCCGTTCCTGATGCCGGTCGAGGACATCTTCACGATCCAGGGAAGAGGAACAGTTGCCACGGGCCGCATCGAGAGAGGGACGATCAACGTCAACGAGCCGGTCGAGATCGTCGGGATCAAGCCGACGAGGAACTCGGTGGTGACCGGTGTCGAGATGTTCAAGAAGCTTCTGGATTCGGGAATGGCGGGAGACAACGTAGGTCTGCTGCTGCGAGGAGTTGAGCGGAAAGAGATCGAGCGTGGGCAGGTGATAGCCAAGCCGGGATCGATCACTCCGCACACGAAGTTCAAGGCCGAGGCGTACGTGCTGACGAAAGAGGAAGGCGGCCGTCACACGCCGTTCTTTACTGGATACAGGCCGCAGTTCTATTTCCGGACAACGGACGTGACCGGGGTTGCCAACCTGCCGCAGGGAGTGGAGATGGTGATGCCGGGTGACAACATCCAGATGGAGATCGAGCTGATCGCCCCGATCGCGATGGAGAAAGGACTCCGCTTCGCGATCCGCGAAGGCGGCCGCACGGTTGGTGCCGGCACGGTTTCGGAAGT
>DASUSJ010000212.1:0-2578 GCA_036375155.1 Pyrinomonadaceae bacterium | reverse complement strand
AACCTCAAGCGCGAAGGATTCAAAGCGGAGGTTGCGGAGAGCGGAGAGAAAGGCTATCGCTTGGCGATGGACACGCGACAGCCGCCTTCTCTTATCGTGCTTGACCTCATGCTGCCCGGCATGAGCGGTGCGGACCTTTGTCGCCGCCTTCGCCGCGAACCTGCGACGGAAAAAACACCGATAATAATCCTTACGGCGAAAGCTTCGGAAGCCGACAAGATATCGGGACTCGAGATCGGGGCGGATGATTACATGACCAAGCCGTTCTCGGTCAAGGAGCTTATGGCCAGGATCCGCGCGGTAATGCGTCGGTCGGCGGAAAGCAACACCGGCGAGGCGTATCAGGACGATAAATTGACGATCCAGCCGGACGAAATGCGCGTCGTTTGCTGCGGTCAGGATCTGAAGCTTACGAAGAAGGAGTTTTCGCTCCTGACGATGCTCGTTAAGGGACCCAATAAGGTGGCGACCCGACAGAAGCTGCTCGACGAGGTCTGGGGATATAACTACTACGGGGACGGACGTACCCTCGATGTACATGTTCGCCGCCTGCGGCAAAAGCTCGGTGAGTGCGCGGGCAGCATAGAAACTGTCACCGGAATCGGATATCGTTTCGTTCCGAACAAATGAAACAGACGGCCACATTGCAGGACACGTTCTCCTCATCCCGGCGCCTGCTTGAGGGAATGATCAGCGGCATGCGCGAGGGTGTGATCGCAGTCGACGGCAGCCTGCGAATAATTGCGTCGAATCTCTCGGCAAGAATTCTCCTGGGCGGTGCCGAATTAAACTCACAAGTCCTAAATGAAGTGGTCTCGCACGAACTCATTCCGGAAGTATTTCAACGGGCACTAAAGAACGGGGACCGGACTGAGACCAAGGTCGAGCTGCGGGTGGGCCGCGACAATCGGGTTTACGACCTTCGCGTCGCACCGCTCACGTTTGCGGAAGAGCGTGAACAGAAACTCGCGATCGGGATCTTCTACGACATCACAAGGCTGGAGCGGCTCGAGAAGGTAAGGCAGGAATTTCTTTCGAATGTCTCGCACGAGCTGCGCACGCCGCTTACATCTATCCTCGCATTCGTCGAAACTCTCGAGGAAGGCGCGCTGGAAGATCCTGAGAACAACCGTCGCTTTCTAAACGTCATTCGACGAAATGCCGAGCGAATGCATCACTTGATCGACGACATTCTCGAGCTTTCCGCGATCGAAGCCGGGAAGATCACCGTCGAGCCGCGGGACATGCTCCTTGCTCCTTTGGTTGATGACGTCTGGTCGGCCCTAAAAGAGAAAGCATCAAAGCGGAACATTTCGTTCGAAAACGGCATCGGTCGCGACGTTCGGGTACTAGCCGATCCTCGACGCCTCGAACAGATCCTCATCAACCTTCTTGGAAACGCCGTTAAGTTTAACCGCGAATCGGGTGGCGTGCGCGTCTCCTACGAACGTGCGAATGGTTTTCATCAGATCCACATAGCGGATACGGGTGAGGGGATCGCCGCTCAGCATCTTCCGCGGATCTTCGAACGCTTCTACCGGACTGATACGGCACGTTCACGCGAACTCGGCGGAACGGGACTCGGACTCGCGATCGTGAAACATCTCGCACGCCTGCATGGCGGAGAAGTGACGGTCGAATCGGTTGTCGGTGAGGGGTCCCTATTTACGGTGCAGCTTCCTGACCTGCAGTAAACATCGCACCCCCGGTGCTTACAAATCGGGTATCCAAAACTCACGTCCCGAGCTTTCCAGCCGCTTTAAGCCAAGCTCTCGCAGTCGACCAGTGCCGCAACCTAGAAATGTGAAATGCGGCAGATCAGAAACGACCGTCTGATACCAGTAATGCCTTGCGAGGATCTGGCGGACAGCGGAGGTTTCAAATTCTGCGACATCAAACGCGAGAAGCGAAAGATGCTGCGAGGATCCGGGCGGTGCGACTGAGTAGATTATCGATTTCGAGAGGTCCTTTGCGAAGAAGATCCCTTTTTCCTCCAACTCGAAAACTTTGGCGACCTGTTCGAAAGGCGACAGCCTCCGGATGGAATCTGCTGCCTCTCCGGTGATCCTCCCTTCCGCACACCAATGAACAAGTGCGGGTTCAACGCGACTTCGCCACAGTTCGACTGTGTCGTCATAATTGCGACGGGCCGAATCCGCACCTCGTGGCGTTATCGACAAATTCGCCCGGTTTGCTTCATCAATCGCGGCCAGCAGCGCGTCCATTGCGGTCGCCTGAAGCTCGAGCTCGAAGTCACCGATCTTTGCGCTTTTGATATCAAGTCGATCCTGGAATCTACGAACGTCGGCTTCGTCGGCGTAGACGATCCTCGTTGGAGGAGTCACGCCACCGCGCGCTACGAATACCGCTCCGTACTCACGGAACAATCTCTGCTGCGCCGCGTCCTTTCCAATTAAAAGACCGGGCGGCAAGTTCTGGAAAAAAGGTTTTTCGAGATTCATGCGTGGACAAAGGAATAAGGGGCACGAGACCTGTGAGGAAGATAGCATAAGCGCAAATTCCTTGTCCCCGTCAGAGCGATGTCGATAGAATCTTAGTCATGTCGGCAGCGCTTCAC
>DASUSJ010000211.1:0-12954 GCA_036375155.1 Pyrinomonadaceae bacterium | reverse complement strand
CTCCTCGATACCGCCGACCACAGCTACAAGATCCTCAAGAAAACGCGCAAGTCCGAAGAAGACGTCTTTGCCGAGATGGCGCGGGTCGTACGCGAATGGGCGTCGAGTCTCAAGTAGCTTTTCGAACGGCCTTCGTTTCTTCCCGAACTCGTTGAGAATTGCCACTTGAGATAGAATTGCGGCATTCTGCTAAGCGAGGTATCCAGTATGCGGACCAAGTTAGCTCTTCTCTTTATACTTTTGATCTCCGGGTCTTCGGTCGCGCAACATCACGAAGCCGGTGCGGCTGCTACCAAAGGTCCGGTCGATCTTGGCAAGATCGAGTTTCCGACATCGGGACCGGTCGAGGCGCAGAAGAGTTTCATCGAAGGTGTCCTGTTGCTGCACAGCTTCGAATACGCGCGGGCACGCCGGGCCTTCCAGGAAGCATCACGCATTGCGCCTGATTTCGCGATGGCGTATTGGGGCGAGGCGATGACCCACGATCACAGGATCTGGGGCGAACAGGACCGCTCGGCGGCGCTCGCGGCGCTCGCACGTCTTGCGCCGACACCGGCCGAACGGCGGGCAAAGGCACCGACCGAGCGGGAGAAGATGTATTTCGACGCGGTTGAGAAGCTCTTAGAGGACGGTGACGAGAAGCAAATTGCATCGTCGTATTCGAATGCGATGGCGGCGCTCACAAAACGCTTTCCGGATGACCTCGAAGCTCAGGCCTTCTACTCGCTGTCGATCCTCGGTTTGACCGGAACTGTTCGCAACACCGATAACTATTTGAAGGCGGCCGCGGTTGCGGAGGCGATCTATAAAAAGAATCCGCGCCATCCGGGTGCTCTTCATTACCTCATCCACGCGTATGACGATCCCGAACATGCCCGACTCGGCCTGACGGCGGCACGTGCTTACGGCACCGTAGCACGAAGCGCGTCGCACGCTCAGCACATGCCCTCACATATCTTCTTCGCCCTCGGTATGTGGGAAGAATCGATCGCTGCGAATACTGCTTCGATGAAGACCGCACGCGATGAGGGCGCCGGCGGGTATCACCCGCTTCACTGGCTGGTACATGCCTACCTTCAGCTTGGCCGCGATGACGAGGCGGCAAAACTGATCGCGATCGTCGAAGACGACATGACACTGAAACCTTCGGCGTATGCGAGAACGCATCTCGCGATGACACGCGCCACGTATCTTGTCGAAGCCCGAGGGGTGGGACCGGAATCCCTTATGCAGCCGGTCGCTTACGACGAGATGGTGTACAGCGCAGCTTTCGCCAATCACGATCTTGCGGTCGCTCTCGAGCACGTACGCAAGAAGGATCTCTCCGCAGCAGGACAAACGCTTGATTCGGTACGTGCCAGGAATGCGGCAATGAAGGCGGCAGTATCGAGCGGAATTTCAGCGGAGCGATATAGGAGCGTCTCCCAGGGTGAGGTTGACACAATTGCGGTCATCGAGAGTATGCTGGCCGCTGCCATCCAGTTTGCGTCCGGCGAAAAAGAAAAGGGACTCACAGCAATAATCGCGGCTGCCAAGGCGGAAGACGGGCTTGTGTTTGAATATGGCCCGCCGGCTATCGTCAAACCGGCGTGGGAACAAGCTGGCGAAATGTTTCTGGCGGCAGGTAAAAAGCGCGAGGCGGCAGACGCATTCCGGAGGGTCTTGAAACGCTATCCGAATCGGAAACTTTCAAACGAGGGTTTAAAGGCTGCGACCAGCGCCGGAAATGATCGAAGATCTTAGGGTTCCCGGCTTCGGCGAAAATGACACGAAATGAGCCAAACCTACGCGTTATGTCCAGGAAATTAACCGCGGAGGAATTTGTTTATGACCGCAACGACCACAGGTTTGTTAACGCCCGCAAGAATAATGGAAGTCGGCATGGCTTTCTGGCCGGCCAAAGTGTTGCTTTCAGCGATCAAGCTCGGCCTCTTCACGGAGCTTGGCGGCCGGGAAAGAACCGGTCGCGAGCTGCGAGATTCACTGGGGCTTCATCCGCGCTCCGATCCGGATTTCTTCGACGCTCTGGTAGCTCTGCGGTTTCTTGAACGCGACGGAGAAGGCGTCGACGCAAGGTATCGCAATACACCCGAGACGGCTTTGTTCCTCGACCGCAACAGCCCGGCTTTCATGGGCGGCTTTCTCGAGATGGCGAATGACCGGCTCTATCCCTACTGGGGCGATCTTGAGGAAGCACTTCGAACCGGCCAACCCCAGAATGAAATGAAGCACGGCGGGTCCGGCATGTTCGAGGAACTTTACAGCAAACCAGAACGCTTGGAGCAATTCATGGACGCAATGGCCGGGATCTCGACCGGCAATTTCCAGGCGCTGGCGGACAAGTTCGACTTTTCGCGCTACAAGACGCTGTGCGATGTCGGCGGTGCGGCCGCAACGCTCTCGACCATTCTTGCGAAGGCTCACCCGCACCTGGAATGCGTGTCAGCCGATCTTCCGCCCGCTACCGTCATCGCGGAGAAAAAGATCAGAGCAGCCGGACTTGGCGACCGGGTCTCGGCGAAGAATATCGACTTCTTTACGGACGAGCTTCCAAAAGCAGACGTCATTACGATGGGAATGATCCTGCACGATTGGAATCTTGAAAAAAAGATGATGCTGATCCAAAAGGCTTACGACGCTCTGCCCGAGGGCGGCGCATTCATCGTCATCGAAGCGCTTATCGACGATGCCCGTCGAGAGAATGCATTCGGTCTGATGATGTCGCTCAACATGCTGATCGAGTTTGGCGAGGCTTTCGATTTTACCGGTGCTGATTTCGACCGATGGTGTCGCGAAGTCGGGTTCAAGCGGACCGAGGTCATACATCTCGCCGGACCGGCAAGCGCGGGCGTGGCGTATAAGTAAAAGTGTCCGTCAGCGGTGGTCGACGCTCGGGAAAGAGTTCAGGCGCCGCACCGCTCGCAAAGGCTATGGATGGCAACTTAACCGGAGCATGCTGAACGCACGTACCGTCCCGGCAAACCGCTATGGATAAATCGGAACTTCTAGATCGCATCTCCCGCGGGCGGACCGACCTCGTGTTCGAGCTTCTTAAATTGCCCGACTGGCAAAATGTTCTTCATGACGGCGAGGTGAAACCCCTCCAATGGTTTGTTTATTACAACGACATTACGGCTATCAAGGCCGTCCTCAACGCCGGCGATGATCTGTCGAGCATCGATCTGAATCGCGAGCTCGGCCACGCGTCGTTCTTCGGTCACTGGAAAGTGGTCGATCTTTTGATCGCTAACGGGGCCGACGTCAATCATGCAATTCCCGAAACAGGTGAGACGCCACTGCACAGCGCGCTCTGCAAAGCGGGGCGACCGTACTATCTCTTCGTTCTCAAATTGCTTGTGGAGAACGGAGCGGACGTAAATGCCAAGACGATCTCCGGAAAAGAAACCGGCGGATTTATGCGTGATGTGCGTACAAAAGGGGAGACGCCGCTTCACCGTGCGGCCGCGTACGGCGATGAGGCGATGATCCAATATCTGCTTGATCACGGAGCAGACAAAACAGCCCGTGACGCGCATGGCAATTCGCCGATTTCCTGGGCAAGCGAGCATCTCAGGCCCGGTTCGATCCTTCACCTGCTTTCATTCGAAGGGCAATTCGTGAGCGAGAACGCGACCACGATGATAACAAGCGATCACGGCTGCGGATGGGGAAACGGCATGGAGCGAAAGTTTCTCGGCGATTTTCTTCCGGAGAGTTTGAAAGATGGCAATTGAGATTCGTGGTCTGTCACCGCTGCTTGAGGTCTTCGATATGCCGACTTCGCTCGCGTTCTATCGCGACAAGCTCGGGTTTCGCATCACCGGAGATTCGGGTCAGGGAGACGAATCGGGCTGGGTGATGCTCGAGCTCGGTGACGCGACTATTATGCTGAACACTGCTTACGACGCCGGCGAGCGGCCCGCCGCTCCGGATCCCGCGCGTTCGGCGGCACATGGTGATACCTGCATCTACTTCGTCTGTCCCGACGTAGACGCGGCATATGAACACCTGAAAGCGAATGGTCTCGAGACCCGCCCTCCCGAAGTTGCGTATTACGGGATGAGACAGCTCTATGTGAAGGATCCTGACGGATATAACCTGTGCTTCCAATGTTCCGCCTGAGCGGTCCCCATGGTGTGATCTTGATGCTGGCAAACACACGCGGCCTTGACGCTCGTTGCGGCTGTCTGTGCGGACCGGTCAACATCAACCTGCAGAAGTTGTACGGCAAGAGTACCGGCGAGCGTTCATTCCTTCCAGCAGCATCGGCTGCAGCTTTTCATAAGAAACTGATCTCCACAGCCATTCGGCCGGACCGAAGCGAAAGTATTGAAGCCAGATCGTGCTTGTGATGACCTGGGCGACGCCTATCACCAACGCCAGCAGCAAACCGAAACCAGGCGTGATCGTGTCGTACAAATCGTATGCGATACAGATAGGAACAACTACGACCGCCTGCAGCAGATAATTCGTTAGCGACATCCTTCCGACCGCAGCAAAAGGACGCGAGAATTTTCGTATCGACCGGCGTTGCAAAAGGAGGAGGATCGAGGCGCCGTAGAACGCCGCCAACCCCCACGCGTGTACGTTCCACGAAAACCGGAGAAGCACTCTGGCGATGTTTGTTGGACTTGCCGGCCATTCGATCATGCTTATGACGACCAGACGGCCGGCAAAAACCGTGATACCGATGACGAAGCCGGCGGTCAGAATACGTAACAAAACCTTTTTGTGAGCATCGATGTTTTCCATTATCCGCTTCCGGCCGGCGTATAAACCGCACAAGAACATGGGAAGTATCTCGGGCCACAGCGTGATCGCTGTGCTGTACCAATATTTTGCCCATTCGAAATTCGCGGCGAGATGACCCATGCCCTGGGTGTCGGGCCGCGCAGGGAAAGGCACGCCAGAGATCTCCCAAACCCACCGCGCGACGAAAGGAAGGGCGCAGCCGAGTACCGCGCCTAACACAAGCGTGGCTGAAGATGCGTTCCGGAAAAGCAAGAGCGCGAATCCGACAGTCGCGTAGGGAACGAGGATGTCGCCGTTGCGCAGCAGCAGAGAGTGAGCGACACCGATGATCAAGAGTGTGAGCAGCCGCCGGCTATAGCTCGGTACGATATTCTCGCCGCGCTCCCGGGCTCGCAACAATTGCATCGAAAATCCCAGGCCGAAAAGAAAAGCCAGAAGGGTGTAGGCCTTCGTGTTCAGGAGCGCGTTAAGTATAAAAGTGAGCACCTGGTCGAACGTGCCGTAGGTCTCGACCGGCGGACTGCCGAGGTTCCATACGGTATATGCGACCAGAACGCCGAGTACGGCGATACCGCGCAACACATCGATCGCATCGACACGTTCCGCAGGCGAGACTGGTTGCAGCGCGGCAGGGACGATACGGTTATTTTCCAACATGCTTATTCCTCCGTTCGGGTTGAGATACCAAGGCGATGCTCGACGGTGCCGGCCCGGAGCGACATGCTCTAGGCAATCGCGCCGGGCCGTTTGTCTTTTCATCACGGGTACGAGAGCGAACAGTAACCCTTTCGAGCGTTCACCCAGTTCTGCTGGATAAGGTAATCGCGTCCACCGAGCCTCATATTTGCCAGGCCGCCATTAGAAGTGAGGTACATCTCACCGAATTTACCAATACACTTGTCAGAGTTTTCGAGACCGTACCGATCGAACCAGCCGTTGCCGACCGGGTTCGTGACTATCTCGTTCACCACGTGTGCCATCCACGATGCCATTGCGTCTCCGGCACGGTCGCCGTTCGGCGGAACGACACCGTTAGCGAATTGCGGCGCGCAGGATGCCGGACAGCGATCGGGATTGCCGACGAAGGCATACTTCATGTGAGTACCCAGATGAATAAGAGCGTTGTGATATTGGCAGCGGTCTATACAAAAGCCCGTTGCGGTAATATCCGGCGTCGCGAGCACGAGATAAATGCCGCGCGTATCCAACGGCAGAGCGCCGCTTGCGAGCATATCCGACACGACGCCCTCAACATCCCCCTCCGAGAGAGTAGAGCCCCGCGAGTAGAGGTCGTCGGCACTGCCGCCGTAAACGAGCCCGCCGCTTGGTGCGTTGCCATTAAAATCCGGGTATGTGAAGTTGATGCGACTGTATGACGACCCTCCGATGCTGATGATGAAGTGTTCCAGGACCGACTTGGTTGCCGGTCTGCTGCCCCAGTCTCCGTACCAGATCAGATAGACATTCGATGTCCGCGCCATGACCTGACCATCGTGATAGAGCATTCGCGACTCCAATCGCGTACCCCCACCCGCCTGGTATTCGACGTCCACCTGCTTTTGGGCGAACGTGTCGTCGCCGGTCAGGTGATTCATTCCAAGAGCTATAAAAGTCAATATGATGGTGTTTATGATTTTTCGTTTCATTGCTTTCTCCTTTGGTTGGTAATACCGGCTGTTACTGCCACCCGCGTGACCTCTTCAACCGCCCAGTAGCCGGCCTGGCGGCAAGCCCGAACCCTTATTCGTTGTCGCCTTGAGATAAGGTCCTGCACATCTACTTCGGACATCTCATCGGGACTCAGCACGAACTTGTACACGCGCTGTCCCACCGTGCCCTCGAGAGCGAATCGATACTCGGTCTCCGTGGGACGCTTCCGCAGACTCACGGCTGCAACGACACCTTCGACGAGCTGCCGAACCCTGCATGTCTCCGACATTCGCGGCAGGTTGTAAAGCCCGACGGTTTCTCCATCCGGGCCAAACTTCGCGTACGGCCGGCCCTGCGCCGCAAACGTGCGCGGAAAAAGCAGTGCCAGCAGAATCGATCTCAGATAAGTGCGTCGGTCCATTTCGCGTCCCCTTGGAGACGCGAGTTTTATAGACTTTGCGTTCTGACGAAATACTTGAAAAACCACGAAATTTGGCTGACAATTCACTGACAAAACCCCGACAATGGCCCCGAGTCCGCTTTCAGATCGCGTTTACAGCTTTGGCGAGTTTCGCCTGATGCCCGATGAGCGGATACTTTTGCGGGACGATGAGCGAATACAGATGTCGCCGCGGGTGTTCGACCTTCTTCTCGTGCTTGTCGAAAATGCTGGTCGGCTCGTTACCAAAGAGATTCTGTTGAATCGGATCTGGTCCGACTCGTTCGTTGAGGAGGGCAATCTGAACCAGACCGTTTCGCGCTTGCGAAAGCTTCTCGGAGAACGTCCCAATGAGAACCGGTTTATTGAAACCGTTCCGCGCGTGGGCTATAGATTTGTGGCGGATGTCGCGTTGATCGATAGCCCGACCGAGGCAGCGACACAGAGCTCCGTTTCGACGGTTGAGCCTTCGGGAATTGCTCGCACAATATCGTCGAGAAAGTGGATCGCCGTTCCGGCTGTGATCGTGCTCGTCGCGCTTGGGTCGTTTTCCATCTGGTACTTTGGACCGCGAATGCGTGTCACCGATGCAGCCAGACCGTCGAAGCAGACTCTGATCCGTTTAACTGACTATCCGTTGAGAGAAGAGCGGCCGCTCTTTACCCGTGAAGGCGATATTCGGTTTACACGGTGGGAGGATGGAAACCCGGTGAACTTCGTGATGGGCGCTGACGGGTCAAACCCGCGACGCGACATGCCCATTGCGGGGCTCAAGACCGGTTCCTGGGCTCCGGATGGCAAGAAGGTCGTTTTCTTCAAGGAAGGTAATGACGACAGTCTCTTTTTGGCAGACTCCGACGGTTCGGACGAGATCAGGCTTCCGTTCATCGCCGGAAACATGGATTGGTCCCCTGACAGCACGGGCTTCCTCTACCAATCCGGACGGACGAATTCCGATATCTACCTTTATACGGTGGCGACCGGTAAGAGCACGACCGTAGTAGCTTCTCCGAGCTTCGAAGCCGATCCGTCGTTCTCTCCTGACGGCCGGAGTGTACTCTTCGTCAGCGATCGTGATGGAAATACCGAGATCTACATTCAAGATCTCGACGGCGCAAACCTGCGACGCCTGACGAACCATCCGGCGCACGATGAGTTTCCTACCTTTTCGCCGGACGGAACGCAGATCGTATTCAACTCGAATCGCGAAGAGGAAAACTATGACGTCTACATCATGAACGCGGACGGCAGCGGCATCCGCCGACTTACAAACTGGGAGAGCGAGGAGGAGATACGTCCGGGCTGCTGGTCGCCTGACGGTACCCAGATCCTGCTTACCAGCGACAAGGAGGGGAAGGGAGACGTTTACAAAATGAATGTCGAGCCCTTCGCGCCGGTTGAGCTGCTAAAGGATGAGTCGCACGACCTTCGATTTCCGGTCTATTCGCCTGACGGGGGCAAACTCATCTACGTCTCGGTCACGGAGAGTAAAATGGGCGATCTCCACCTCGTCGATCTTGCTACGAAACGGGACAAGGTTCTGCTTACGTCAGAGATCTCGGATCTCTATCCAAAGTTTTCTCCGGATGGAAATTCCATCGTTTTTCAACACCGCATACAAGGGAACGCCGAGATCTGCGTCGTAAGTGTCGAAGGTGGCGAGGTCCGAAACCTAACAAATAACCCGGTACGCGACGTTAACCCCGCCTGGTCGCCGGACGGATCAAAGATCGTTTTCGCGAGTAATCGCGACGGCAACTACGACGTCTTTCCTATCTATCTGATGAACTCCGACGGTTCGAACCCCCATCGCATTTACCACGCCAACGCGGTGAGCCTGTCACCGACGTGGTCACCTGACGGTCGGCAAATCGTGTTTGCGAATGATAAAGAGGACGGCCGAACCGGCAATTTCGAGCTGTTCGCGATCGAACCCGAGACCGTGATTCCTGAAACCCGTCTGACGTTTCGAAAGCGTTACGACATCGAGCCGGTATTCTCGCCGGACGGAAAACGGATCGCCTTCGCAAGTAACGCCGACGGGAATTGGGAGATCTACGTGATGGATCACGATGGCTCGAGACTTCTACGAGTGACGCGCGATCTGGCAAGCGATATAAACCCGTCCTGGTCTCCTGACGGAAAAAGGTTGATATTTAGCAGTGAGCGAAACGGGAAGGCCGCGATCTTCGAGACATCCATCGATTGAAAGACAACAATACAAATGACCACCGAAAAGCTTAAGGAGCGGATCTACTCCGTCGACTTTCTACGCGGAATCGTAATGATGATCATGCTGCTTGATCACACTCGCGACTTTGTCCATCACGGAGCGCTGCTCTCTGACCCGACCGATCCCATGACGACAACGGTGCCCCTGTTCTTCACGCGATGGATCACGCACTATTGCGCGCCGATATTCGTTTTCCTTTCCGGCGTGAGCATCTATCTTCAGAAAATGAACGGCAAATCGAACCGCGATTTATCTCGGTTTCTATTTACCCGAGGGCTTTGGCTAGTCGTTCTCGAGTTTACGGTCATCCGCTTTCTTGTCACGTTCAACTTCGACTATGGCTCGTTTTTCGGAGTGGCCCAGGTGATATGGGTAATAGGGGTTTCGATGATCGTCATGGCCGCCTTGATCTTTTTGCCATGGAAGCTCGTTGGGATCCTGGGCCTGGCCATGACCCTCTTACACAATTTACTTGACGCTTTTCAGCTTCCTCCGCAGATAGCTTTTGGCGGCTCACCGGATCCTCTGCAAGCTGTATGGCTAGTACTTCATCAGCAAGGCTCCATTCCGGTCGCGGGAGGGTCAATAATCTTTCTCGCCTATCCTTTGATCCCGTGGGTCGGCGTGATGGCCGCGGGTTACGCTCTCGGTGTCGTCTACAACTGGGACGGAGAGCGGCGTCGTAGGTGGCTGCTTGCGGTCGGTATTGCCGCGACCGTTCTTTTCGTCGTGCTTCGTGCGTCGAACTTCTACGGTGATCCGAGCCCATGGAGAAACCAGGCTGAGTTTATCGAGAGCGTGAAAACGCGCGTTGAAGCCGGGGAGCTTGGCCCGAACGCGACCGTGCCGACGCCGGAAATGTCCGAGCCCGAATTCACGATCGTCTCGTTCTTCAACACCACTAAGTATCCCCCGTCGCTACTCTTCCTGCTTATGACTCTCGGCCCGGCATTGATCATTCTCGCGGTGACCGACCGCATCGGTGGAAGACCGCTATGGCAGAAGATCGCCATCGTCTTCGGCCGCGTTCCGCTATTCTTCTATATTTTGCAGTGGCTCTCAGCGCATCTCTTTGGCATAGGTCTGAGTTTGGTCGCCGGGAAAGAGATCGGATATTACTTTGAGTCGCTCGGACCGCAAATGCAGGTCCCGCCCGATAACGGTTTCTCGCTTCCGATTGTCTACCTAGCGTGGATAGCCGGGCTGGTGATCATTTATCCATTTTGTCTCTGGTATGGAAATTACAAACGGCGAAACAAACACTGGCTGCTGAGTTATCTCTAAGGTGACTGATATGCACGAGCGTAGCGAGTATGCTAGAGGCATAAATCAAATGAGCGTGCGGAGCACGCGATCATAACGTTAGCTGCGCACGGGCGAAGCGAGTGCGTAGTTGATTATGTAGAGATCACAGAGCGTGTGACACACGCGTTATTCCTTCGGAGGATTACCAATGAATCCAGATCAAAAAGTCGTTCATACTCGTCACGTACTCGCGGTAAAAGACCTGAGTATCGAGGCAGATTATTACAAAGAAAAACTCGGGTTTGATCTGGACTTTACTGCGCCCGGCTGGGAATTTTTATCCTTCGGTGATTTTAAGGTCATGCTCGGCGAATGCGCGGATGAGATGACGGCCGACGCGACCGGCAATCATTCATGGTACGCTCACGTACTGCTTGAGAATGTGGACGAGGTATATCAGGAGCTGATCGGTCGCGGCGCGAAGATCTTGTCGTCGATCGGAAACAAGCCGTGGGGAATTCGCGAGTTTACCGTTGTAACACCCGATGGCCACAGGATCGCGTACGGCCAACTGATAGACACTAGTGAAAAATGAAAAGAGCTGTAAGACAATCCGTTCGACTTTTATCGATATTCGTTTCCCTTTTTGCTTTTGTCTGGGTCGGAAACGGTCAGACAGCACAACGGGCGACTGCGGGGACGCTCGAGGATCTGCAGGTACCGGCGCCTTCGCTCAACGGAAATCTCCTGGGGGACCCGGCCGTTCAGCGCGTCTATGTTTATCTGCCGGCTGGATACAAGCGGGAAAACACAAGGCGCTACCCGACGCTTTATTTGCTTCACGGATACGCTGATCGGCCCGAGGTTTGGATGACCGAGGGTTACCAGGGAATGAAGCTGCCATTGGAAATTGATGCCTTGATCGCAAAAGGGGTAGCGGCGGAGATGATCGTGGTGGTCCCGAACGGGCGTAACGCCTACCTCGGGAGCTTCTATACGAATTCACCGGTCAGTGGGAATTGGGAAGACTATGTTTACCGCGACGTGGTGAATTACGTCGACGGACGTTACCGAACGATCGCTAAACCTGCATCCAGAGGTATTGCCGGCCATTCGATGGGTGGTTATGGGGCATTCACGATTGCGATGAAGCACCCGGACGTGTTCGGCGCCACGTACGCGCTGAGTCCTTGCTGTCTCGGTTTGGAAGGTGACGTATCGGGTGACAATCCCGTTTGGGGAACGGCTGCGAAAATCACGACCCGCGATCTGTTTACGCGTGTCCCCCGGTCGTTCGACGATTTCTATAGCGTGGCGATGATCGCACTCTCGGCCGCATTCTCACCAAACAAAGACCGGGCGCCTCTTTTTGTAGATTTTCCGTTCGTGGAGAAGAACGGTGTGCGTGTAAAAAACGAACCCGCCTATTCACAGTATCGGGCAAAAATGCCGTTGTACCAGGTCGAACAATATCGAAATAACCTGATGAAGCTTCGAGGCATATTTCTGGATGTCGGCGAGCTCGATGAATTCACGCACATCAGACAGACGACAGCAATGCTTTCAACGGAATTATCTCAGCGCGAGATCCCGCACGCCTTCGAGATCTACCGTGGCGGTGACCACCGCAATATGATCCGTGAGCGATTCAGCACCAAGGTTATCCCGTTCTTTAAAGCCGTGCTCGAGAAATGAATTGCTTTTGGTTTACAGACCGGTCGGAAGTAAGAGCGTGTCAGCCCATCTCACTTTCATCAATATCAAAATTCGCGTAGACCTTCTGGACATCGTCGTTGTCTTCAAGCGCGTCGTAGAGCTTCATCATCGTTTTGGCATCGGCACCGGTGAGCTCGATGTAGTTCTGCGGGATCATTGATACTTCGGCGGCCTGGGGTTCGATGCCGGCTTTCTTTATTGCTTCGTTAACTGTTTCGAAGTTGTCCGGCGCGGTGAAGATCTCGAAGACATCGCCATCATCCTGCACGTCGTCTGCCCCGGCGTCGATCGCGATCTCAAAAAGCTCATCCTCCGACTTCGCGGCTTTGTCGACGACGATGTAACCCTTCTTGTCGAACATCCACGCCACCGAACCCGATTCACCAAGGTTACCGCCGTTTTTCGAGAAGATGTGACGCAGCTCGGCGACTGTACGATTCCGGTTGTCGGTCATCGTCTCGACCATCACCGCAACCCCGTTCGGCCCGTAACCTTCGTAAGTGATCTCGTCGTACGCAACTCCCTCAAGTTCGCCGGTTCCGCGCTTGATCGCGCGATCGATCGTATCGTTCGGCATGTTCTGCGCCTTGGCATCGTTGACCGCTTTCCTGAGACGCGCGTTCGAATCGACATCGCCGCTGCCGCCGGTTCGCGCGGCGACGGTTATTTCCTTGATCAGCTTTGTGAAGATCTTGCCGCGCTTGGCATCAAGCGCGCCTTTTTTATGCTTGATTGTGTGCCACTTGGAATGTCCTGACATAAACCTCGCTTTTGTTCAGAGTTCTGAGTTCGGAGTGCGCTATTCATCACGTTCTTCGCCCGCGCCTCACGGGCTAAAGCCCGCCCGCTAAACCTAGCACTCTGAACTTATGGTCGAAGTGAAAATATAGCATGCGCGATTTTGGGCGCAAAACGGTAA
>DASUSJ010000210.1:0-4118 GCA_036375155.1 Pyrinomonadaceae bacterium | reverse complement strand
CTGGGAGAAGAAACGTCCCGCAGCCTCCGCGCGCGTTTCGTCGCATATGGGATCCGTGCGAATGTTCATCTCGCGGCCGATGGGCAAGAGATCGAGCGGCTCGCCAAACACGCGGTCGAGGATGCCGATCTTATTGTTGCCGGCGGCGGAGACGGTACGATCAGTACCGTCGCGGCGGAGGTCGCGAAGGCAGGTAAAACCCTTGGGGTGTTGCCGCTGGGGACGCTTAATAATTTCTCGAAAGACCTCGGTATTCCGCAGACAGTCCCGGGCGCTGTCGCCACGATCGCCACCGGCGAAGAGAAAGTGATCGATCTGGGCGAGGTCAACGGACGCATCTTCGTTAACAACTCGAGCATCGGACTTTATCCGAAGATCGTTCTTCGTCGTGAGGAGCACCAGCGCCTTGGGCGTGGCAAGTGGAACGCCGCGTTTTGGGCCGCCCTTCAGATGTTCCGCCTGTCGCCTTTTTTAAAGGTGAGGATCGAGCTGGATGGGAAGGCGTTTCTACGAAAGACGCCGTTCGTATTTGTCGGTAACAACGAGTATGAAATGGATTTGTACAATATCGGGCGGCGGGTGGCGTTGGACGAAGGTGAATTGAGCGTCTACTTTCTGCACCGGGGCGGACGCGTCGGCGTGACGCTGCTGCTCTTTCACACATTGTTGGGCCGTTTGCGCCAATGGAAGGATTTCGAGGAAGTAAGCACCCGCGAGATCACGATCCAGACGCGAAGAAAAAAGCTGCATGTCGCTTTTGACGGCGAGGTACGGGAAATGATTACTCCGTTGAACTATCGGATACTTCCGAAAGCTCTCCGGGTGATAGTTCCTAAGGGGAATTTGTAGTCGATGGTTTCTACTTTCATCTTTGCGTCTTAGAGGCTTTGCGGGAAAACCTGCGGTCGCGGGCTGTAAACGCTGATTTTCCCGCAAAGCCGTAAAGAAGAAAGCAGAACCATAAATTTAAGAAGAATGCGCACCATCGCACACATTTCCGACATCCATTTTGGTGACGCGGATCCGCATGTCGTTGAGCGGCTTGTCGAGAAGGTGTGCGACCTTGCGCCGGATTCCGTCGTTGTCTCCGGTGACCTAACGCAGCGGGCGAGGTCGAGGCAATTTCAGCAAGCACGCGCATGTTTAGACCGGTTGCCGCAACCGCAGCTAGTTGTGCCGGGTAACCATGATGTTCCGCTGTACAACGTTTTCGATCGCTTCGTTAATCCGCTCACAAAATACAGAAAGTATATAACCGACGATCTCACACCGGAGCTGCACGACGAGGAGCTGGCCATCTTCGGCGTCAACACCGCGCGTTCACTGACGATCAAAGGCGGGCGCGTTAGTGAGGAACAGGTTGAAGCCCTTCTTCGCAAGCTCTGCAGGATCGGCGAAGATAAGGTGAAGATCATCGTCACACACCATCCCTTTGACCTGCCCGAGGGTTTCGACGAGGACGACATCGTCGGCCGCGCAAAAGAGGTAATGCCGCGGCTGGTCGAATGCGGCGCCGACGTGTTTCTCGCCGGGCACCTTCACGTCAGCCATATTACGCATTCTGCCCGGCGGTATAGACTCGACAATGGCTATTCAGCTTTGATCATCCAGGCCGGAACCGCAGCGTCCCGACGCGAACGCGGGGAGGACAATTCGTTTAACCTGCTGGTGTTCGATCATCCAGTCCTTACTGTCCGCCGTTTCCAATGTGACGGCCCCCATACCGATTTCCACCTCGCGACGACGGAGCAGTTCAGTAAGACACCGTTGGGTTGGGCGAGGCTGTGATTTGGTTCAGGGCCGAGAGTTCACAGTTCAGGGTTCAGAGTGCGGGCTTCAGCCTGTATGGCGCGGGCGAAGAACGCGATAAATCGCGCACTCTGAACTTTAACCGCCGTTCTGACAGGAAATCCAAAATCGCCTAGAATAGAGATCGGGAAACTTAACACTATGAACGATCAGGAAAAGGATGATCGCGATCATCACGGTCTCGCCGACAATGTATCCGGTCTCGGTCAAAAGATAATCGGTAAGATCGAGACGATAGGCGGCGTGCTGACCGGCGATCCGATCACCCAGGCCGAAGGCGAATATAACGTAGAAATAGGCGATGTTCGCGAGGATCTGGAAGAAGATCTGGAGGAATCAAACCGCGGAGACGCAGAGACGCAAAGCGAAAACGAATGAGCGCAACCTTTGAGTCTTTGATGGAAAGAAAATTCCAGCTACCTGCCCGCCTGCGTGGCCTGCAACCGACCTTGATCCGGCAGTTCTTCGAACGCGCTTTGCCGGACAGCATTAACTTCGGTCTGGGCGAACCTGATCTGCCGACTCCGCAGTTCATGCGCGAGGAAGCGGCCCGGATCACGCTGGAAGAACAGAACGGCTACACGTCGCACCCGGGAATCCCTGCTCTCCGAGACAAGATCGCCGAGCAGTATCCCCACCTTGACCTGCCGCGGACCGGCGTCGTCGTTACATGCGGATCCCAGGAAGCTATGACCGACGCGTTTCTTTGCACCGTCGAAGCCGGGGACGAAGTATTGCTGCCGAATCCAAGCTTCCCGGCATATGACGCCTGCGCGCGCATCGCGCAGGCGACGCCGGTCTATTACCGAATGCCTGCAGACGGAGATTTTGCATTCGATATTGCGCACTTCAAGTCTCAAATTACGGAACGAACCAGGCTGGCTGTGGTCATTTCGCCCTCGAACCCGACCGGGAAGATACTCACCGAAGAAGACCTCAAGCAGATCGCAGCAGCCCTTGAAGGCACCGGGATCTGGCTGATCTCTGACGAGATCTACAGCGACCTCTATTTTGGCGAAAGACCGCATTCGGCGAGTGAGTTTTACGACCGGACGATAATCGTCAGCGGTCTTTCGAAGAGTTTGTCGATGACCGGCTGGCGTCTCGGGTGGGCGGCGTGTAAAGACGCGGAAATTATCAATGCTATCCAGGTACTCCACGGATTCACGACGGTCTGTACGTCCACCATCACCCAGAAAGCTTCGCTGCTGGCATGGACGGATAAGGCCGAGACCGCAAAGGAATATGCTCGAGAAGTATACAAACAGCGCGGCAAGTTCCTTGTAGATCTGTTTCAGAATGAGGTGGGACTGCACGCAACGTCTCCTGAAGGAGCGTTTTACACGATGCTAGATGTTCGATCGACCGGTGATGACATCGAAGTGGCTGAACGATGCCTGCAAAATCGAGTTATCACCGTGCCGGGTGTTGCATTCGGGGATGAAGCGAAGGGCTTCCTGCGGATCTCGTTCTGCAACACCGAAGAACGCATGGCCGAAGGCGTGCGGCGAATGAAGGAAGTTTTGTAGTTCAGGCTCACGACCTGTTCAAGGCGACGGGCCGCAAAGCCGGTCGTACCTTTATGAGGAAATACAAAGTAGGAATTCTTGGTGCGACCGGAACAGTCGGTCAGCGCTTTATTCAGCTTCTTGAAGGCCATCCGCAGTTCGATGTCACGGCTGTAGCAGCGTCAGATCGTTCTGCCGGAAAGGTCTATGTTGAGGCGTGCGCGTGGAAGCTCAGAGGCGAGATCCCGGAAGCGGTTCGCGAGATCGAAGTTCAGCCGATCGAGCCGCCGCTCGATTGTGACGTTGTTTTCTCGAGTCTCCCGTCTAATGTCGCGCGCGAGACGGAGGAAGCCTTCGCACGCGCGGGCTACCCCGTCATAAGCAATTCGTCGAGTTATCGAATGGATGACGACGTTCCCCTCCTCATTCCTGAGATCAATCACGAGCATGTCCGTCTTATCGAAACACAGCAACAACGTCGTGGATTCGGCAAGGGCTTTATCGTCACTAATCCAAATTGTGCGGTCACGGCTTTCGCACCCCCGCTTGCCGCTTTGCATCGCAAGTTTGTCGTCGAGTCTGCCGTCGTGACAACTATGCAGGCGATCTCCGGCGCCGGATACCCGGGTGTCTCTTCGATGGACATCTCGGATAACGTGCTCCCGTACATCCCAGGCGAAGAGCCGAAGGTCGAGATCGAAGCGCAGAAGATCCTTGGTGAGTTTGCTGACGGGACCGTCGTGAATGCCGACTTTCCTGTCTCGGCCCAATGCTTTCGGGTCGATGTCATCGACGGCCATA
>DASUSJ010000209.1:0-5660 GCA_036375155.1 Pyrinomonadaceae bacterium | reverse complement strand
ACGCTCCCGGTGTGTCTATAAAGGAAATTATAGGTCGACCGAACTTCTCGGCGAGCTTCATTAGTCTAAGTGCCTTTCGATATCCCTCAGGCTTCGGCATTCCAAAATTACGATAACGCCGCTGATTGGTATCTCGGCCTTTCTGCTGCCCGACAACCAAAACTTGCGAGCCATCTAATTTCGCAAAGCCTGTTACAAGCGCCGGATCATCGGCATAACGGCGGTCGCCGTGAAGCTCAACAAAGTCTTCGAATATTTCCGAGAACAGATCGGTGGAATAAGGCCGATCCGGATGCCTTGCGGTTTGAACCCGATCGATTGCGGTCTTTGAACGGTCAGTCATAATCTGTCTATCCAAATGAAAGAATGCATTAAAGAACCCAGTTTACCTCACACCCCAGCGCACGAAGATCATTCTCGAGCCTGCTCGAGCCCTGAACCCGAACTGGCTCGGAACGAAGACGGACGCTTAGATCGTCCACTTTCACTTCGAGATAGACTTCGCACTTGCCTGTTTCCGCGTTGAGCAACGCAAGAAGACCATGAAGGTATTCGTCATCGATCCTATCAGCCGGGAGGGCTATATTAACGGCTCGCGCATTCCTGGATCTGGACTCTATCAACGAACGCACTTCCTGGACGATGATCGTTATATCCTGGCCTTCGGCCGATTCGACCCGCCCATCGACGATAAGAAGCTCGTCGTTCTTCAGGATCTGCGAGAACTTTCCGTATGCTTCTGACCAGGCCAGACATTTAACGCCGGTCGACTGATCCTCGAGTCGAAACATACAGAAACGATTTCCTTTTTTGCTCTGCCTCACCTGAAATGCCGAAACGATCCCGGCCATAGTAACCATATCGCCGGCTTTAAGTTCTTCATGATCGGCAATGTTCTTTATCCGAAGACCGGTGAGGATCTCAAGATAGTTGTCGAGAGGATGCACCGATAAATAGAATCCGACCGCGGCTTTCTCCTGCGCGGAAATTTCGGTATGTGTCCAGGCACGCGCTTCGGGAAGCTCCTGGTCGGGTGCGCTGGTACCATTTTCGTCGCCGAATAAAGCGCTCTGACCGCGCTCCCGATCGCTCCATGCCTTCTGACCAACTGAGAGTGCGAGGTCGATGCCCGAGAACAAGTTCGCCCGCCACTGGCCCACCAGCATGTCAGCCGGCATCAACGAATCGAAAGCTCCGGAGGTCACAAGACTTTCAAGACCGCGCCTGCCGATGGAACCTTGATCGATACGAGAAGCGAAATCGAAAAGGGAGGTAAAACTACCTGACTTTCGCGCCTCCACGATGGCTTTCACTGTTGTCGAGCCGATACCCTTTATTGCCGTGAGCCCAAAGCGAACAGCGTCACTGGAGGGAGTAAAATCTTCATCGCTCTCATTTACATCCGGCGGAAGTAAGCGCAAGCCCATCGACCGCAGCTCAGTTGAATACTTGTAAACCTTCGCGCTATCGTCGGCTTCATGCGAAAGCACCGCGGCGTAGAAGTAAGCTGGATAGTGCGCTTTCAAGTAGGCTGTCTGGAAAGCCAGATAGGCGTAGGCAATTGAGTGGCTGCGATTGAAACCGTAATCCGCGAACTGCGCCATCAACTTGAATATTGACTCCGCCTTGTCTTTTGCAATACCACGGCCGACAGCTCCGAGGACAAACCTTTCCTCGTGCACCGCCATCTCTTCGCGCTTTTTCTTACCCATCGCGCGCCGCATCATGTCCGCTTCACCGAGACTGTACCCGGCGAGCTTTTGTGCGAGCTGCATGATCTGTTCCTGATAAACGAGAACCCCGTATGTATTACTAAGTATCTCCTTCATCTCCGGGACGAGATATCGAACTTGTTTCTCGCCCCGATGACGCGCGATGTAATCATCGATCATTCCACCGTCGATCGGGCCGGGGCGATACAACGCATTCAGCGCAGAAAGATCCTCAAGCTCCTTCGGCTTTAGCCGGCGACAGATCTCCTGCATACCGCCAGACTCGAACTGGAAGACCGCATCCGTTCTGCCTTCGCCAAACAGATGCATCGTTTTTTCGTCGTTCAGCGAGATCTTTTTCCAGTCGATCTCGATCCCTGTCTTCGTCTTCAGCGACTTTAAGCAGTCGTCGATAACGGTCAAGGTTGTGAGTGCAAGAAAGTCCATCTTCAGCATTCCGACCTTTTCAAGATCGTTCATCGAATACTGACTCGTAAGTTCGTCCTTTGCCGAGACCGCGACCGGCACTATCTCATGTAAGGGCTTCGGCGATATCACGACGCCGGCAGCGTGTACGGAGGAGTGACGCGCACATCCTTCAAGCTTTAGTGCGAGGTCTACAAGGTCTTTTATTTTTGGATCGGACAGGACCGCGGCTTTCAGTTCCGGCACCATCTCCATCGCCTGTGAAATGCTGACGTTCCGACCACGTATCGGAGGCGGTATCAGTTTCGCGATCTTCTCCACATCGCCATACGGCATACTGAGGGCGCGGCCGACGTCTTTTATCGCGGCTCGTGACGCCATCGTACCGAAGGTAATGATCTGGCAAACGGATTCGCGTCCATAAACCTGAGTGACATGATTGATTACGTCACCGCGTCCGCGGATGCAGAAATCGATGTCGATATCCGGCATCGAAATACGCTCCGGGTTTAGAAACCGCTCGAAAAGCAGGTCATACTGCAGCGGATCGATATCGGTTATACCGAGGCAATACGCAACCAGGGAACCGGCAGCCGAGCCTCGCCCCGGTCCGACAGGAATGCTTCGCTCTTTCGCGTACTTGATAAAATCCCAGGTGATCAGGAAGTAATCGGCGAAACCCATCTTTCGAATGACGCCGATCTCCCGCCGCAGTCGATTGTCGTAATCCTCTAACGAGCACCGGAGCGTACCGGCTTCCTGCATTGGGATCCATACTGTTTTCTTCCGGTCTTCAAATGCTTCTGCGACGACCTTTTCGAAATACTCGTCACCCGTCGTCACGGTTTCGGGAATGGGGAATACTGGAAGCGTGAAATCGTTACCGTCAGTGTTAAGCTCGACCGCGCATTTTTCTGCGATCCGAAGGGAATTCGTCAGCGCCTCGGGCAACTCCGTACCAAACACGTGCCACATCTCAGCTGCCGATCGAACATAGTAATTTTGGCTCGGGTAGGTGAAACGTTCCTCACTCATTGGCCGGCCGTCACCGATGCACAACAGGACCTCGTGTGCGCGTGCATCTTCCTTGTCTAGATAATGGGCATTGTTTGTTGCGACGAGAGGAATGTCGGTCTTCCTCGCCACCTGGACCATCGCCCTGATGTTCGACGCGCATTCGTCAGTTCCGTGATCCGTTACCTCGAGGTAAAAATCATTGCCGAAGATCGACTTGTAACGATTCGCGATCTCGGTAGCACGTGCTATGTCATCCTGCCGGAGAAAATGACAGACAGCCCCGTTCGTTCCACCCGAGAGCGCTACAATGCCGCCCGATCGTTCTGCGAGGATCTCGTCATCGATCCGGGGTTTATGATGCAATCCTTCTGTGAAGGCTTTTGAGGATAGGTAGACGAGATTCCGATAACCCTCCAGATTCTTCGCGAGCAGCACCAAATGGTAATAAGGTCGCTCGCCGGCGCGGACGACCGAATCGCGATCAGTCCGCCTGCCGCTCACCACAAATGCTTCGTATCCGAGGATCGGTCGCACACCCGCTTCCTTCATTGCTTTGTAGAAAGAAATGGCAGCATACATGTTGCCGTAATCGGTCAGCGCGCATGCTGGCATGCCCATTTCTACAAGGCGATTCGCGAGCGGCTTTAGTTTGATTGTGCTTTGTAAAAGACTATAATCTGAGTGCAAATGAAGGTGGACGAAGTCTCTTGAATTGAATTTTAGGTGGTCCATCTGGTCTCGCTCAATGAAGAAAGTCTATCTCGAAACCTTTGGGTGTCAAATGAATGTCTCCGATTCGGAACGAGTCGCGAGCTCGTTGACGGCAAGGGGTTTTGAGATAACGCCGAATGAGGATTCGGCCGACATAGTACTTATAAATACCTGCTCGGTTCGTGAGAAAGCAGAGCAGAAACTGTACACCAGGGTCGGAGAGATTCGCAATTATCGACGGGTTAAACCGATCGTCGGCGTTATGGGCTGCGTCGCGCAACTCGAGGGCGAAACGTTATTCGACAAAATATCTGGCGTCGACTTTGTTATCGGGACAAAAGCCGTCGGTCGCGTAGGAGATGCGATAGGAAAGGTGCTGGACGGGGAATCGGAGTTCGTCGATCTTGGTAATCGCGAGCCCGATTACGATTGGTCTGTGTCGGAGACACAACGCCATTCTCCCTACGTCGCGTTCGTGCCAATAATTGAAGGCTGTAATAAGTTTTGCACGTACTGCATCGTTCCTTTCTCACGCGGCCGCGAAGTGAGTTTGCCGGCCGCGGCGATCATTCGCAATGTTCTTGATCTCCGTCGGCAAGGCGTAAAGGAGATCCATCTGATAGGTCAAAATGTGAACAGCTATCGGCCGACGACCGATGCGGGGCTAGAGACATTTCACGGAGCGACCCCGTTCTCGCGACTGCTTCGGGCTGTCGCAGCGACAGGCATCGAACGTATTAAGTTCAATACATCTTTCCCAAGAGATTTTCACGCCGATATTGTCAACGCGATAAACGAGCATGAGAACCTCTGCAACTGGGTACATCTGCCGGTTCAGTCAGGTAGCGATCGTGTGTTGAAGCGAATGAAGCGTGGACACACGATTGAGAGTTATTTCAAGAAGATCGACAAGCTGAAGGAGTCCGCCCGCGACGTCGCGCTGACGACGGATATCATCGTCGGATTTCCGGGAGAAACCGACGTGGATTTCGAGGAAACGAAGCGAGCGGTGGAATATTGCGGTTTTGACTCGGCGTACATCTTCAAATATTCTCCGCGGCCGGGGACTCCGGCTTTCGAGATGTCCGACGATGTTTCGCCCGGTGAAAAGAAGCTTCGCTTTCTAGAACTCGAAAAGATACAGAAACGTCGACAGCATGAACGACTGCAACGATATCTCGACAAAAAGGTCCAGGTGCTGACTGAAAAGGTCTCAACTCGGAGCAACGAAGATGTAAGCGGGCATTCTACCTGCCACAAGCTGGTAAACTTTCGGGCCTCATCCGATTTAATAGGGAAGCTTGTTGATGTTAGAATTCGGGAAATAAAGGCGAACTCTTTGTTCGGGGAAGTTTGTTAAGAGGTATAAGTGAGCGGCGAGAATAGTCTGATAGAGGTAAAGATCGGGGCCCTAATAATGGATCCGAACACAAACACTCCGATCGTCGTGTTGAAGGGTGTCGAATCCGAAACCGTCTTACCAATTTGGGTCGGTGCTTTTGAAGCTAACGCGATCGCTCTTGAAATTGAGAAGATCGTACCGCAGAGGCCGATGACTCATGACCTTCTTCGGAATGTGATCATTGAATGTGGCCTGGTTGCGTCTCGTGTTATCGTGACTGATCTCCAGGAGAATACCTTTTACGCTGTGGTGGAGTTAAAGGATAGCGAGGGGGAGATCGTTTCCATGGACGCCCGCCCCTCCGACGCAATTGCTCTGGCGTTAAGACTTGATTGCCCAATTTATGTTAAGCAGTCGGTTCTGGATCTGTCGGCTTCCTCAAATCCGCTCGA
>DASUSJ010000208.1:0-4477 GCA_036375155.1 Pyrinomonadaceae bacterium | reverse complement strand
GCGGAAGCCCTACAGTCATGCGACCTCACCGGGTTCGGGGACCGGATGATGAATGAACTTTCAGGCGGTGAGCGTCAACGGGTTGTTCTTGCACGGGCGCTCGCCGCCCAAACCCCCGTTTTGCTGCTCGACGAACCGACGGCCAACCTTGACCTCTCACATCAGATGCTTATGTTTACGCTCGTGCGCGAACGGTGTCGAACGGCTAGGGCTGCTGCCATCATAATCACGCACGATCTGAATCTTGCTGCGGCGTTTGCGGACAGCCTGGTCCTCCTCGATGCCGGCAGCGTACTTGCTTCGGGGCCGCCCACGGAAGTTTTGACATCCCGAAATATACGCGATGTTTACGGCGTAGATGTTTTGCTCGACGAAAACCCGGCGAGCCGAAAGCTGAGGGTGACGACGGTTTTTTGATTGTTGATCGAGGTTCATTCGCTCGTCGTCATGCGGACACTGACTAACGAACGACGAATAACGAACAACGATCCACGTTTTTTGACAAGCTATGCAAAAGGAAGCCGGTGCGAGTCCGGCACTGCCCACGCAACCGTGAATCGATTTTGGATTTTGGATTGCCCAGAAGCCCCCAAAAGGCGGAAAAAACAATCCAAAATCCAAAAACCAAAATCGACAAGTCGGGAACTTTTCATAGCCTGTCTGGTTTAGAACCATTCTGCGTGTGGGCAGAAGAGGAGATGCGATGAGAGTTCTAATACTACTTGTTTTGATAGCTGCATCCGAAGGAGCCGTCCTTGCGCAGGGCTCCGGCACGTTGAGTGGACGGGTCCGGCATGACGGAAAACCGGTCCAGGGGGCCACAGTATCACTGGGTAAGAATGGAAACTTCGCTCACGGCCATCAAACGCAAACAGACTCACGAGGGGAGTTCACGTTTAGCAATATCGAAGTCGGCAGTTATACCGTCAAAGCATTTTTCAATCTGTCCGATCGATGGCTCCAGCGGCTGGGGAAGGCCTATCTGGAAGCCCAGCTAGTCGTTTCGATAGGCGAGTCGAGTACGCAATCGGTCGAACTGGAACTGGAGGCCACTGATATTTCCGGTGAGATCCGTATTCGTGAAACCGTCGTGGTTTCCGCGGCACAGACCCAACCGCTCGAGCAGGTCTCGAAGACTGTCAACACGATCACCGGCCAGGAAATGCGCGACCGCGCAGATTTCACATTGGTCGATTCGCTCCGCACGATTCCCGGTTTTCGCATACAGCAGCTTGGTGGTTTCGGTCGTACGGCATCGATAAAAAGTCGCGGTCTCCGAAATCAGGACACGGCAGTTCTAATCGACGGCATCCGGTTTCGCGACCCGGGCTCGATCACCGGCGATGCAACACCGTTCCTCAGCGACCTCACGCTTACAAGCGTTAGCCGGGTCGAGGTTCTGCGTGGTGCTGGCAGCTCCTTGTACGGAACGAACGCGGTCGGCGGAACTGTGGATATTCAAACGCCTGCGGCCGTTTCCGGGCTTCACGGGCAGGTTTCAGCCGCTGCCGGCGGTCTCGGGCTTGGACGCTTTCGCGCGAACCTTTCGTATGGTACCGACGAAAACAAGTTCGGGATCACCGGCGGGTTCTCGCGAACAGCCTATACGAAAGGCCTCGATGGTCAGGACAACGCCGGTAATACAAATCTCCAGACGCGGATAGATTACAATCCGTTGTCACGGACGAACATTTCGGGACGTATTTTTCTATCCGACGCCGACGTTAGACTGAATGTCGGACCGGACACGTTAGGCTCGGATCTGCCCCCGAGCACGGTCATCGATGCCCACGAGGGTGTCAATTTCATCCCCGACCGGAATGACCCCGACAGCATTCAGAATTCTCGTTTCTTCGTTGGTCAGTTTTCGGTGAAACATGCGTTCAGCAGCAAGTTTGTGCTGAACGGGTATCACCAGGGGCTCGTCACGAAACGAAGGAACGTCGACGGCTTGCTTGGTCCCGGCGACTTCCAGAGCGAGTTCACGAGCAGCTTCGGAGGTACGATTCAAACCTCCAATGTGCATGCGACTTGGACGCCAACGGGTTCGAACACCTTTACCGGCGGTTACGAATTTGAGTCGGAACATTTTAGGAACGAGGGCTCGACCCCGAACGCGACCGACAACTTTTGGACCCGCGCCGGACAGCGGAGCAATACGCTTTACGCACAGCATCTGGCGAGCTTTTTCGATGGCCGGCTCCAGTTGGCCGGCGGCGGGCGGGTGCAGTTCTTCTCGCTCGGACGTCCCGAGTTTAGCGAAACAGACGGTCCATACACTAATTTCCCACTATCGGATCCGCCGACTGCTTATACTTTCGATGGCTCGGCTTCGTATTTCATCCCGCGTACGGGCACTAAGTTTCGCGTCCATCTAGGCAACGGATATCGGGTCCCATCCCTTTATGAACGATTCGGCACTTTCTTCTTCTTCGGGTCTTTCTTTCCGCAAGGAAATCCGGGGCTGGAGCCGGAACGCTCACTGGGAATTGACGCCGGCGTTGAACAGTATTTCGCGGACGACAAGGTCAAGGCATCGGCAACGTATTTTTACACTCGTATCAAAGACGAGATTACCTATCTGCCTACCGACGATTTCGGCGCACCGGCCTACTACAATTTCGATCGACACTTTTCGCGCGGATTTGAGACAAGTATCGAGATCAAGCCTACGAATACTACGAATGTTTTCGCATCGTATACATTTACAAACAGCGACGTGCGGAACTTCAGCCGGCCGACGATCACGACACTGCTGGGAACAGACACTAAGGTGTTCGGAATCCCGGACCACCAGTTCACGGTAGTGGCAACACAGCGGATCGACAGGTTCTGGGTGAGTTTAGACCTTCTTGCGACAAGCTCATACCTCGCTCCGATCTTTAGCAGCGAAACCTTTGCCCGCTATATCTATAGGTTTGGCGGGAACCGGCGTGTGGATCTGACCGCGGGCTATACATTTCCCTTAAAAAACAAGGGTTCGTCCACCGTCCGCGTGTTCGGCACCATCGAGAATGTCTTCGATCACCAGTATTTCGAGTATGGATTCAGAACAGCAGGCAGGAATGCTCGTGTCGGGCTAAGCTTCGGCTTCTAAAGAGCTTATGAGTGGAATGTCGCGTTTATTACCGGGGTAATTCCGCACCTCTAATATTTTCTTCCGTTGGTTGACTAGTGGTGTTATCATCGACTATCAACTAGGGAGGTACTGGAGATGAAGAAAGCCGCTGTTGTTTTTGGCTTAGTTATTTCATTGGCCGTTATCGGCTTTGGACAGATGCGTACGATCACGAACGCGACACTGCAGCCGTTTCAGGAGAAACGTCTCGCTGCGGAGCGGGATTATCGCGATAATTACGCACGTATGGGTTTCCCTTCGCCTGAGGAGCTCGACCGTCAACGCGAAGTGGACATGGCGACGCGGCTGGAATTAGCCGATCAGCTGCGTCAAGCGAGACTTGAAAAGGAGCGGCTCGAACTGGAACGCCGCAGTCTGGATATCGAGGCGGCAATGCTCGATACACAGATTGAAGCCGCGCGGGTCGAAGGCGGATATTACGGAGGTTATTTCGGCGGCTTTGGCGTCGGCGGCTTTGGCTTCGGGAGGTATGGTTACGGTGACCGGTTCGGAAGATTCCGGGGAAGGAATTTTCCGTACGAGCGTACACTGTCAGGATCGAGGGTAACGCCGTTCAACGTTTTCGATTACACCACAACGGGTCCGTCGCGCGTTTTCCGCGGCCGGATCGGAAATGGCTCCGTATTTCGCGGCAAACGCCGCTAGTCCGGATTTTTTGAGTTTCCACCAGACGCGGATTATGATTTAAGCATAGTCCGCGTTTTTGTTTTTCTCCCTTATTTCTATGATCAAAGAGGGCTGGGAAGCCATCATCGGCATGGAGATCCATGCTCAACTTGCGACCTCGACAAAGATATTCTGCGGCTGCGCCGTCCAGACGGGTGCGGAGCCAAATTCGAATACGTGCCCCGTTTGTCTCGGGTTGCCGGGAGCTTTACCGGTCTTAAACCGCCGGGTCATCGAGCTGGGCGCGCGGGCCGCTTTGGCTCTCGGGCTGGAGATCCAGGAGACATCGATCTTCGCCCGGAAGAATTATTTTTACCCCGATCTGCCGAAAGGTTATCAGATCTCGCAATATGACCGGCCTTTCTCCGCAAACGGGAAGCTCACGATCATGACATCGGAGCGCGACGAGTCGGGACGCGGCTCGGAATGGAAGCCGATGACCATCCGAATCGAGCGTATGCATCTCGAAGAAGACGCTGGCAAGAACGTTCACGAAGGGCTGCCCGACGTCGATAAATACTCCTACGTCGATCTGAATCGTGCCGGCACGCCTCTGGGCGAGATCGTAACCGCTCCGGATTTTCGGACCTCTTGGCAGGCCTACGATTATGTGAACCATGTTCGCCGGGTGTTGCAATGGGTCGGCGCAAGTGACGCGGACATGGAAAAGGG
>DASUSJ010000207.1:0-10505 GCA_036375155.1 Pyrinomonadaceae bacterium | reverse complement strand
GCAGATCAACCTGACCGATGGTGCGTTCGCACCGGCGTTCCCCGGTTCCGCAACAGCGGTACACGACGGGGGAGAGATCTGGAGCAGCATGTTGTGGGAAGTCAGATCCCTTCTCGTCGCCCGTCTCGGACACGAGGCAGGCACGGCGAAGATGCTTCAGCTCCAACTCGACGGCATGAAGCTAGTTGGGTCCAGCCCGACGATGCTTTCCGAGCGAAACGCGATCATCGCCGGCGCTCTTGCCGGCCCCGATCCGGGTCCGGACGTTGCGGACGTACGCGAGGGCTTCCGCCGTCGCGGTATGGGATTCAGTGCTGCCAACCCGAGCGGGAATACGGTCGTCGAGGCATTCGACTTCCCGAATGTCCAGGTGACCAACCCGTTCACGGTGAGTGACGCTCCGGGCGACAACGACGGTTTTCCGGAACCGAGTGAAGACCTTGTCCTGAACATCTCGGTGACGAATCCGGGTGCTGGTTCGACGATCACCAATGTCCAGGTCAACGTTAACGGCGGATCTAATGTTAGCTTTGGTGACATCGCGAATGGTGCGACCGTGACAATGCCGGTTCCTTACACGGTGCCGGGAGACGCAGTTTGTGGAAGCCTGCATCAGGTTACGATCAATGTGTCGAGCACAGTCGGCGCTCAAACGCCGGTGATGCGGACGTTCCGACTCGGGGCGCCGATCGGGGGAGCACCCATATCCTTCTCTAACACCACTCCGATCACCATTCCGTCGTCAGGACCCGGTGTTCCGTATCCATCGACGATCAGCGTGTCGGGGGTGACTGGAAACAAAGCGATCAAGGTTGAACTCACCGATATCTCGCATACTTTCCCCGATGACGTCGACTTTTTGTTGGAAGGGCCAAACGGTCAGAACTTGATCATCTTGTCTGACGCGGGCGGAACCAATGACTGGGTCGCTGCGGATATTACACTTACGGATCTGGCTGAGAATTCGGCATCAGATGCGGGAGCGAATCCGACAGGCGAATACAAGCCGACGAACTACGGTGCCAACGATCCATTTGATCCGCCGGCGCCTGCCAGCCCGTACGGCAATCCGGCTCCCGCTGGAACCGATACGTTCGAATCTAAATTCGGCACGAACGGTGCCAACATGAACGGTGATTGGAAATTGTACTTGGACGATGATCTGGCAGGCTTTTCAGGATCGGTCGCGGGCGGCTGGAAGATCACGTTCGAGTCGAACGAGTATGTCTGCAACGTCGCACCGACAGCGGTCCGCTCCCGAGCCGATTTTGACGGGGACGGGAAAACTGACCTATCGGTGTTCCGTCCCTCGGAAGGTAACTGGTACCTGAATCGGTCGATGGCGGGATTTGCTGTCATTAATTGGGGTATCTCAACCGATACACTGGTGCCCGGAGATTACGACGCAGACGGTAAGACCGACACGGCCATCTTCCGTGCAAGCGCTGACCCGGGAGTCGCAGACTTCTACATCCTGAACAGCAACGGCTTCACCGTGCAGGGCGTGTCCTGGGGCATTCTCGGGGATATTCCGGTCGTCGCCGATTACGACGGGGACGGGAAGGCCGACGCGGCCGTTTATCGCCCATCGACGAACACATGGTATGTCCTGAACAGCGGCAATGGCTCGAATTATATTGAACCGTTCGGGATCCCTGGGGACGTGCCGATGGCGATGGACACGAATGCAGACGGCAAGGCCCAGATCGCGATGTTCCGTGGGTCCAACAACACGTGGTATATCGCGAGACCAACCGGGACGCCGGCGACGAACTTCGACTCGATTCCGTTCGGGGCGGCGGGCGATTTCAAGGTCCCTGCCGATTACGACGGCGACAACAAGGACGACGTCGCGGTGTATCGGCCGTCGAATGGAACGTGGTATGTCCTGAGAAGTACGGACGGAGTGACGTCCTCGACGGCCTTCGGCGTTTCAACCGACGTTCCTGCACCGGGAGATTATGACGGCGACGGGCGCGACGACCAGGCCGTTTACCGAAATGGTACGTGGTACGTGTTGCGGTCTACGTCCGGGCTACTGATCCAGCCGTTCGGAATCGGATCGGACAAACCGATACCGTCGGCGTACATTCCCTAACTTCGGTCGCTGAATTCAGGCGGATGTAGTCATCCGGCCGAATTCACATCTTCGCCGGCCGGTTCAAAAGTCTTTGAACCGGCCGGTTTTTGTTGGACTTTCCCCATCGAGTTGTCGTCCAATTAATTAACTACAAGCTTCACGGGAGACGCATTATGAAAATGAGATCGCGCGGTCACCGGATCGCGAAGCTGATCGCGGTTGCAGCTGTTTCGCTCGTGGCACTAGTCGGGCTGTCAAAAACAGCAATGGACAGCGCCAAAGTTTCGGCATCGGCTGCAGGACCTTCGCCGTCGCACACACGCGCGCCGGGTGAAGCGAGCTGTACAGCATGCCACTCGGACTTCGCGGAGAACAGCGGCACCGGCAGCATAACGATATCCGGCATTCCCGCCAACTACCGGTCCAACCAGGCTTACACTGTGACCGCGACGGTGAGCCAGGCTGACGCGGTCATTTTCGGATTTCAATTGACAGCGGTCGACAGTTCCGGCGTGGCGGCTGGCAGCTTCTCGCTTCCCGTCCAGAATCCGCCTCAGATGCAGATCCTGCACGGAATTGTCGACGGCAACGTGCGGCAGTATGTCGAGCACACGCTGGATGGCATCATACCGAGTCAATTCGGCACCAGATCGTGGACCTTTACCTGGACCGCTCCGGCGCTTCGAAAGGGAAAGATCGGATTCTACGCGGCGGGTAACGGCGCGAACAGTGACGGCAGTCCTTCCGGTGATTACATTTACACAACGTTGAAAGCGTCTCTCTCGGGCTCCGCGATCTCCAATTTCGATGCCGACGGCCGCAGCGACATCGCGGTGTTCCGCCCAGCCACTGGCGTCTGGTACTCACTCAATACTGTCGACGCGAATTTTCAGGCGGTTCAGTTCGGCCTGGCGAAGGACCGAATTGTTCCCGGCGATTATGATGGCGACGGAAGGACGGATCGTGCGGTCTGGAGGCCGTCTACAGGCGTCTGGTACATACAAAACAGTGGCGGAGGATTCAACATCGTGCAGTTCGGCACAACGGGGGACATTCCGGTGCCCGGCGATTACGATGGTGACCTGAAGAACGATCTGGCAGTGTGGAGACCGTCAACCGGTGTCTGGTATATAGCCCGGAGCTCGGACGGGACCTTCGACATCCGCCAGTTCGGGATCTCATCGGACAAGCCGGTACAAGGTGACTTCGACGCGGACGGTAAGACCGACGTCGCGATCTGGCGGCCATCGACGGGAGTCTGGTATATCTGGCGAAGCACTGATCTCGGCTTTAGTATCTTTGGATTTGGTCTGAACGGCGACTTGCCTGTCCAAAGCGATTACGACGGAGACGGCAAGACCGATGCGGCAGTATTCCGCCCGTCCGATAGCACGTGGTATCTTAACCGCTCGACTGCAGGCTTCACGGCCGCCCAATTCGGTGTCTCAACCGATAAACCAGTTCCAGCAGATTTTGACGGCGATGGTAAGAGTGATATTGCCGTTTACCGAAGCGGAGTTTGGTTCATCGTCAGAAGCTCGGACGGCGTTGTTGCGATCGTTTCGTTCGGCCTAGCCGAAGACACACCTGTCCCGAGCGGATACCTCCCTCAATAAACTCGATCGCAAAGTAAATTACCCGTCAGAAGCCGGG
This sequence comes from Pyrinomonadaceae bacterium, assembly GCA_036375155.1. GTDB lineage: Bacteria > Acidobacteriota > Blastocatellia > Pyrinomonadales > Pyrinomonadaceae > OLB17. The sequence continues at coordinate 6,772 of DASUSJ010000207.1, read as the reverse complement.
CAGCTTCTGACGGGTTTCTGTAAGGAGAAGACTTGCCGAACCTTGGGTTCTGGTTACGGCTGTTTCGGTGCATTCGAGACCGGCAGCGGAACTGCCTGCACCTGATTAGGATCGACCGGCGCGGTGTCGGAATTCGACGTCGGATTTCCAAGAGGCACAGGCTGAACGATCGTCGCCGAAGACTTCACCCCTGCCGAACCGGCGGAGGCCGTGAGATCCGGACGGGCGATACGCGGAGTGATAAAGAACAGTATTTCGTTCGTATTTCGCTCCACACCCTTTCGCTTGAACAGGTTTCCAAGCAGCGGGATCCTCGATAGGCCCGGTGTGCGGTTCTGATTCTCACGTTCGTCGTCGAACAGGACGCCGCCGACGACTGTCGTGCCTCCATCCGGAACGGTAACCTGAGTTTCCATTATCTGGGTGTTGATTGTCGGATTGACGCCACCTGCCGCAATTGCCGCGGCCGCATTTTCAGCTAGAACGTCGAGCACAACCGTTCCGACATCGGTGATCTGCGGCGTTATCTCGAGTTTCAAAGGGACGTCTATATAGGTCGTCGTGACGATGGGATCGCCACCGGATTCGCCCGCCTGAATGGTCGAGATCGGGATCTGCGTCTTGCTTTCGATCTTCGCCTTTCGGTTGTTCAGCGTCGTAACTCGTGGTGTTGCGATTATCTTGGCCTGGCCCTTCTGCTCACCTGCCGTAAGCAAAGCACTGATCTGGGCTGTACCAAAGATACCGGTCGTCAATCCGATCACGGTATTCGTATTTGTGGCCTGAATCGGAGCCGTGATCACGCCGTTAGGCAAGCTCGTCGGAAGGGCGAGGTCGGACGATACACCCGGAAGAGTTCCGGCATAGCCGCCGCTGCCGCGGGGTCCCACGATCAGACCGGTCAACTGAAATCCGATATCGCGGCTGAAGGTGCGTGTCGCCACAACGATGCGAGATTCGATCTCGACCTGGGGCTCGGGTTGATCCAGTACTGTGACCAACTGCCGGATGGCGTCGATGTTCTGTCTCACGTCGGTGATGATAAGCGAGTTGCTGCGGCCGTCAACTTCGATCGAGCCACGTCGCGAAAGACGACGTTTGATGATCGGAAGAAGGCCTTCGCCGCCTGCGGCCGCACTTGCACTACCAGCTGCCGACGACGCACTGTTGCTGACGGGTCGCATGCTGGCGCCACCTCCGACGGTCGAGGTTCCACTGGTAGCGGAGCCTCTGCCGATCGTTCCGGATGCACGCGCATAATTCAAGCGGATGAATTCGGTGTAGAGCGGTGAACCATCCAGTTGATTGTCCATCTGGGCACGGTAAAGCTCGCCTTCGGTAGCAAGAGCCTTGGCGTCTGCGACCCGCAGGATCGTTCCATTCACCTGAACACCAAGTTCCTGTGAACGAAGGATGGAATCGAGAGCGACGTTCCAGGGAACTTCGCTAACATTTACTGTAACAGGCACGGACTTGACCGACTTATCGATAACGAAGTTGATGCCGTACTGTTCGGTGATGTAGTTCAGAATGTCCCGAATGTCGGCATTCACTACGTTGAGATTGATAGGTTCGCCGCGAAAGCCGGGGTCTCCGTAGAGGCGGCCCTGGTGCAGCGGTTGTACCGTTTGTGCGGCTGCCGCGATTGCAAGCAAACCGATGATCAGGAAAGCGATCAGTGTTCTTTGGGCATAACCGCTTGTGATTTGAAGAGAATTCATGTTTCCTCCGTTACAGTTTGAATCCATCGTTCTAGGGTCAACAGATGGTATTTAGAAGTTTGTGGAATTTAGGGTCATCCGGACGAACGCCGGCTGATCTGGTTGGGTTATTTCGACTTCGCGACCTTCGCCGATTTCTTCGATTCTTTCTTAGGCTTGTCTTTTTCCGACTCGGCCGGCTGGCGATTCATCTCCTCGAGCGGCGAGACGATCGGCCCGGTCGGTTTCGGGGTTCCTGCCGTCTGGGTTTCAGTCGCTGGCGGCGGTGCCGACGGCTCCGACGAAGCCTGCGTAGTGGTCGGGGCGATACCCTGTACCTGCTGCTGGTCGGTGTACTTACGCAGTGCCTTGTTCTCCACCGAAGAAACGAACTTGCCGTTGCTCATTTTGACCACCCGTCGAAATACTAGGCGGTTTTCCTCCACCGCGACGAGCTGGCCGTCGAAGAACTTTTCACCAGGATAGATCGTGTATGAGAGACGCAGCGGTTCGGCCTCAACCATCGCAGCGTAGCCGCGGGGCGTGTGGAAAATACCGGTTACGGACATCTCACTCAGTGCCAGCACAGACGTAACTTTCGGGATCGGCTGACCATTTGCCGCGGCCGTCTCACGCAGACGCTTGTAATACTCGATCCGCTGTTCGATCGCCGGAAGTCCGAGGTCGACCGGGGGACCAGCCTTTTTGTCCTTCGCCGCACCGGCAGCTCCGCCCTCTCTCTTTCTCGCCCACGCCGGTTTAGAAAACGGATCCCGGTTCTGAGCATTCAGCTCGATGAGGCTTCCGCTCACGAGGATGAATCCGGCAACGGCGAGATTCAGAGCGAGGAAGCGTAGTATTTTTGCTTTGTTAGTCATGGCTTTTTCTCTCTGGGGAATATCTGAACTCCTGAACAGCCGCCTTACTTGGCTGAGGGCTGTGCGGCGGCCGCGTCTTTTTTCGCTGCACCTTTTCCGCCTTTTCCGGGCTTCCCTGCCGGGGCGGGGGGTTTATTCATCGTTTCCGGATCTGCGTAGTAGGCGGTTAGCAGGAACTGAGCGTGCAGTGTCTTCTCAGCGGTCTGCTCATCACGCTGGTTGATCTTGAAGTCAGAGATCGACACGATTCGCGGAAGCTTCGCCATCTTGTCAAAGAAGGCACGCAGGTTGTTGAAGTTGCTGTCGACTTCGATCTCGACCGGCTTCGCCATGATCACATCCTGCTGGGTATCATCCCTTGGGCTGAACCGCATCACGACCATTCGCGAATCTCGCGCATTGTCCTGAAGACCTTGAAGGACGTTGGTGATCTCACGCTGCTCAGGAAGCAAAACCTTTAGTTCCTCGTACTCTACCGACTTGCTGGCATATAGAGCGCGAAACTCATTGATACGCTGGGTGGCAACGCGCGCAGCTTCGTTTTTCGCCTGGAGAGTGGCAACCTCTTCATTCTTCACGCGGACCTCTTCGCGAGTAACGCTCGTGACGAAATACCAGACGCTGAGATAGATGAGTGTTGCTATACCAAGCAGGAGAAGCAGCTGGTAATGCCATTGCAGGTTTTTGATTTTCTCTAGCATTGTAGTGTCCTTCTTTTTCTTGAGATCAAAATTCAGTTGGCGGGGGCAGCTAGTTCTTAGCTAACTGGACCGGCTTTGCGGGCAGGGGTTGTCCGGGCACGGAAGCGGTGGTGGGCACCGACTGATCTACCGAACTCGCTTTCGACGGCGTATATGCCATCTTTATGGTGAAGTTGACGAGATTTACTTTGGGCACTTCCTTGCCTCCTCCGCCGGCTACCGTTGACGCGGCGACCGCTTCGTTTCTCACCTCTTCCCGTTTGGTCTCGATGTTCATGTTCGAGAAGAGACCGTTCGAGAACTCCAGACTGCGGCCGAACTGCGTGACCTGACTTTCATCCGGAGAATTACCCTTCATCTCGATCGCCTCGCCTTTCTGCTCGATGCTCTGGAGATAGAGTCCAGGGGTCATCGCGATCCTTTCCCTCAGTGCTTCGAGAACTGCGCTGGGACCTTTCTGCTCGTCGCGGAGTTTCTTGATCGCTGCGATGCGCTTGTCGATGGCGGCGATCTTATCTTCGAGCTCTTTCTGCTCCTTGATTACCGCCTCGAGTTCTTTCTCGATCTGCTTCTGCTCTTCGAAACGACGCTCGGCGTCGGCCTTGGCCATCTGGGTACTGATTACGTCCCAACCGATCACGGCCGCGAGGAGAAAGCCCACCGCAAGCGTTAAGAGAAGGAAACGCGACGCAGGACTTCCGACCTTCCGGTCGACCGCCATCACGGTGCTGCCCTGTCGTTCTGTTACTGAATTCAGTAGATTGATCTTGATCATGGTGGTTTACACTCCCCTTATCGCCAAACCAACGGCGACGGCCATTTCGGGCATAATTTCGCTGAGATAGTCGGAATCGAACTTGCGGGAATCGACCCTGATGTTCCGGAACGGATTGAGAACTTCGACCGGAAGCTCGAGCCGGCGTGAAAGTTCCTTGGCAAGACCATTGAGCTTCGAGCCGCCGCCCGAGATGAGTATCTTCTGAACGACCGTGTGATTGTCCTCTGTAGTTGCACGGTAGAAGTCGAATGTCTTCTGGATCTCCATCGCGACGATCTCCGTGACATTGTTCATCAACGGTTCGATAGATTTTTCTTCGACGCCTTCGACCGCGTGGCTGACACCGCGTTTGACCGCTTCAGCCTGCTGGAAGCTCAGGCCGAGGCTTCGCTGCAGAACGTCGGTGAACTGACTGCCGCCGACTGTGATGTCGCGCGTAAAAAGCGACCGGGTTCCCTTCACGATGTTGACGTTCATCGTTGACGCGCCGATGTTGAGCAGTGTTACGACGTCTGACTCCACTGGCATGTAATTGACCTCGTAACAATTCTGAAGTGCGAATGTGTCGACATCGATCGCGACGGGCTGCTTACCGGCGAGTTGGATCGCCTGGCGAATGTTGTCGATGCGTTCTCGCTTGCACGCGGCGATCAGGACCTGGGTCGAATCGGAGGTGCTTTCGGTGATCTGGTAATCAAGGCTGACGTCGGCGAGATCGTAAGGGATATGCTCTTCGGCGTGCCAGTCGATCGACTCTTCGAGCTCTTCACGGCTCATCGGCGGCAGAACAATGTTCTTGATAATTACCGAGTGTCCGCTAACGCCCGTGACGACCTGGTTGGCGTTGACCTGGTGGTTGCTGCAAACGTTCTGGATGCAATTCGAGACAGCGTTCAGCTCCATGATCTGTCCGTCGATGATCGAATCGTCTGGAAGATTTTCGAAGCCGAGGCTCACTAGATTGAGGTTATTGGCTTTGCCATCCAGCTCGACCATCTTGATCGAACTCGAACCTATATCCAGACCGGCAACACCTTGCTTTTTACCGAACAGCATTGTTTTCTTGCTCCTTTATTTGCTTTCGCACAATCTTTTCTTTTGAAGGAAGTTTTCTAAGGCTGAGAACGGAAGCCGCGCCAGGCTGGAGGTAAGAAGTTTTTGCCACCTTCTGTTTGCGCTATTGACGGGACTTTGAATTGACAGGACAACTGAATGAGTGCCTGAACACCGGCTTCCTTTCCAGATTTTTCGCGTGACTTTTACAAGTTGCGGGCTGAATTGTTTCTTAGAAAACTATTTCGCATTTGGGTGGCGAAGGGAAACGGTGATGAGCACCGTCACTGAAATAAACTACAGGATTGGTTGGCAGGCTGTCAACAGTTTTTTACGGAGTTAAACGCAGAATGAATTGAATGTTGTCAGAATGACAGGTGGAAGTTTGCAGATTGATCGCGCGAGGCTGGGGCTTTTATCGTCCATCATGAAACGCTTGCGTATAACGTAGTCAACCGACTGAAACCTAGGCGTCCGGCCTGCAACGCTGTGATGCGGTGTCAAACCACAACCTTGTCGAACTGCAGTCGCTTTTTTATGCTTCTCACTCATGCAGGCGGGACGGCTCGTCCAGTTCCGACGACACTGCGAGTAGGCGTATGCATTGTATTTCCGTGATGTGTTGCAAAATGGCCGGGCTGATCGTTACGTCAGTTCCTTACTAATCACCCACGCGCAGTTCCTTCCTCGCGACAGACTCAAGATGAACCTCATCCGGTCCGTCAGCTAAACGCAACGTACGGGCGTATATCCAAAACTGCGCTAGCGGAAAGTCTTGGGACACTCCAGCGCCCCCGTGAACTTGTATCGCCCGGTCGATCACGTTCAATGCCATTTTCGGCACCACCGCTTTGATCATCGCAATCTCTCTTCGGGCCGCTCGGTTCCCTGCCTTGTCCATCATCCATGCTGTTTTAAGAACCAGCAGACGCGCTTGCTCTATCGCTAAACGACATTCAGAGATCCAGGTGCGAACAACTCCCTGCTCGGCGATCGGTTTTCCAAAAGCGACTCGGGATCTCGCACGCTCACACATCAGCTCGAGAGAGCGCTCGGCAACACCGATGAGTCGCATACAGTGATGTACGCGCCCCGGACCGAGACGACCCTGTGCGATCTCAAAGCCACGGCCTTCACCCAAGAGGAGATTCTCTCTCGGAACACGAACCTCAGTAAAAGTAATCTCGGCGTGACCGTTGGGAGCATCGTCGTAGCCGAACACGTCGAGAGCGCGCTCGACGGTGACACCCGGAGCGTCCATCGGAATCAGGATCATGGACTGCTGCAGATGTTTCGGAGCATTCTCGTCCGTCTTTCCCATGAATATAGCAAGCTTACAGCGAGCGTCGCCTGCACCTGTCGACCACCACTTACGGCCACTGATGATGTAATGATCACCGGCAGCTTTGATAGAGGATCGGATATTCGTCGCGTCGGATGACGCTACGTCGGGTTCGGTCATCGCGAAGCAAGACCGTATCTTTCCCTCCAGCAGCGGCGTCAGCCATCTGTCCTTTTGCTCCTGGGTACCGTAAAGGTGCAACACTTCCATATTGCCCGTGTCCGGTGCCGAGCAATTGAAAACTTCTGACGCCCATGTCACTCGACCCATGATCTCGGCAAGCGGCGCGTATTCGAGATTGCTAAGCCCGGAGAGGTCCG
>DASUSJ010000206.1:0-4706 GCA_036375155.1 Pyrinomonadaceae bacterium | reverse complement strand
CGGATCTATATCGACAAAAACCGGCTTTGCCCCGAGCCTCGTGATAGCGCTCACCGTCGCGAAAAAGCTGTACGGCGTCGTTATAACTTCGTCCCCAGGTCCGACCCCTACTGCCATCAGACCGAGCAGCAACGCGTCGCTTCCTGACGCGCATCCGATCGCGTATTTGGTGTTGCAGTATGCTGCGAGTTCTTCCTCGAGAGCCTGCACCTCGCCACCCAAGATAAAAGCGTTCGTATCCAGCACGCGCGCGAGCGCGGCCTCGATCTGAGGGCGTAAAGCGCTGTTCTGTTCGGAAAGGTCGAGTAACGGGACTTTCATGTATCAGCCACAGAGCACACAGAGACTTTTTCAAACTCGTCTCTGTGTGCTCTGTGGCTAAATTCTAACCAAACAGACGACTATTTGCATTTTCGCGGGTTCTTTTTTAGCCTGAACCAGAATGATCCGCAACAAGATCTCACGCACCACCGAAATCATAAAACGTTTGAGAAAAGCATATCCTTCGGCTCACTGTGCGCTCCATCACTCGAACGCCTTTGAGCTGCTGGTCGCGACCATTCTCTCGGCCCAATGTACGGATGAGCGTGTCAATATTGTCACCTCGACGCTGTTTCGCAAGTATCGCGGACCGGGCGATTTTGCCGACGCCGCGCAGCACGAGTTGGAACGGGACATCCATTCGACGGGCTTCTTCCGCAACAAAGCAAAGAATATTCGTGCGACTTCAAGAAAACTCCTGGATGAATTCGGCGGTAAAGTTCCGGCGTCGATGGATGAGCTGCTTTCACTCCCGGGCGTCGCGCGGAAAACAGCGAACGTTGTTTTAGGCAACGCGTTCGGGATCGCGTCAGGCGTTGTTGTGGATACACACGTGTCCAGACTTTCGCAGCGACTTGGACTCACGAAAGAAAAAACGCCTGAAAAGATCGAGATCGATCTTCAGGCGCTTGTTCCAAAAAAGGATTGGGTAATGTTTTCGCACTGGCTGATCTTTCACGGCCGTCAGATATGCCAGGCGAGAAAACCGAAGTGCACCGAATGCGTTCTTGCTGACGTTTGTCCGTCCTACAAGATCTTCGTCGGGCGACCGTTTCCTAGTTCCCCAACAACAGCAAAGGGGGCATCTCCGATGCTTTGAATCTTGGCAGCATCTCGTCCCGCATCGCCAGCTGGTACACTGCAGCCGCTACAATGATCGCGGACTTTTTCACGTCATCCTCAACGATTCGCTCGTAGGTGTCGAGGTTCGTATGCCAGGTGTGCGTAAAGTACTCGATCGGATCCTGGTTCACGCTAATGCCCGGCAACCCGGCTTGGTTGAATGACGTGTGGTCGGATCCGCCGAGGCTGCGGTTCCGTGAAGCGGCGGCCCCAATAAAGCCGATATCCGTGAACGGCTCTCCGATCCCCTTGAGCATCTCGGCTGCCTCCGGCGGGCCGAATACGGAGAACCTGCGGGCCTGCCCCGTTCCCATATCGATATTGAAGTAACCGGCAAACTTTGTGTAATTCGGTGTCGGTGCTTCAGCCGATCCAAAATGCTTTTTGACATACGCCTGGGAGCCAAGAAGTCCTTGCTCTTCGCCACTCCAAAGCGCGACGCGGATCGTGCGACGCGGTTTCACGCCGATCACGTGGAGGATACGCGCGGCTTCCATCATTACCGCGCAACCGATCGCATTGTCTGTCGCTCCGGTCGCTGCATGCCATGAGTCTAAATGTCCACCAAGCATCACAACCTCGTCCTTCTTATCCGAGCCTGGGAGCTCGGCGATAACGTTATACGATGTCGTGCCTTCCGGAAAATATTTATTCCTAATGTCGAATTCGAGGGACACGGCTGTTCCTCCCGCGATAAGGCGTGTGATCCGGCCGAAATCTTCATTTCGCATGACGACCGTGGGCAGCGTCGTCTTCGGATCCGCTTTTCGATTCCCGAAAGCGCGTATCTGCCCGTGTTCGCGGCCGGCATCGTTGATTCGCAGGAGCACGCCGCTTGCGAATAGAAACTCATTAAGCTGGGTACCGATCTGGGCGAAGGTAAGCTGTCCGGGCTTTGGCGTCATGGCCGGTCGCGCTGCCGCAGGCGTTGGTGTGGGTGTAGGCGTCGGATCCGGATCGATCCGTTTCAGCGGTGGGTTGAAATTCACAGGGATCGTCGCCGCACGCCCGACCAGAACCATCTTTCCCCTTACCTGTTCGCGAATCCCGCTGAAGAAGGATGTCAGCTCTTCCTGCGTCGGTCGATCAGGAAGAAGTAAATGATAAGCCTGTGCGGTAACCACCTTTTCGGTTCCCGGTGTCCAGGCGAGAACTTCGAAAACAACAGAATCACGCACCGGAGAGGTGATAAAACCGGACGCTTTTTCGTTGACCCATCCAGGACTGCCGAAGTCCCACGGTTCGAGTGCTGCATTTGCGAAGCCCCATGAGGTCATTTCTTTCGCGGCCCATTCAGCCGCAGACTTATGACCCGGCGAACCGGTCAACCGCGGTCCGTAAACGTCGGTCAAATAATGCAGCGTTTGCATGATCCGGGAACGTTTCATTCCCTCTTCGCGGATCCGCGCGTTGATGTCGGCTGCCTGGCCTAGGGAAACTCCGGGCAGAAGCAAGGTCTGGAGCAGAATTAGAGCGACAAGAGATTTAAGGGTCAGTCTTTTCATTCCTGGTTTGTTTAGCAGATCTCGCGAAGGGCGCTTCTGCGGATTCGTGCAAATTTTAGTTTGAGTCTGATGAGGTAATGCTTACTTATAGTCTATTGGGGCGAGCTGAGAACACTAAATGTGACGAACTGACAAAGAAGAGTGACGGGTACGTCCCACCGGTTGTTTGCGCGGGGGAGGTCAGACGATCTCTCCGATAAGATCGTACTCATGTGCCTGCGTGATACGAACGCTATATAGTTCCCCGATCTTCGGCTGCAGATCCTCCGGCATATCGTTGATAAGAATATAGCCATCTATTTCCTGTGCCTGACCCTGCAGGCGTCCCTGGAAAAGCAGATCGGATTCCTGCGACAGACCTTCAAAAATTACAGGGTAAGTCTTCCCGATCTTCGCACGGTTGAGCTGCTTGCTGATCTTTGCCTGCTCCTTCATCAATCGACTGCGGCGCTGACGGGCAACCTTTGCATCGACTTTGTTCGGAAGATCAAATGCGGGTGTCCCCTCCTCGTCTGAGTACGTGAAAACCCCTACGTTGTCGAAGCGGCAGTTACGAACAAATTCCATCAGCTCTTCAAAATCCTCATCCGTCTCACCCGGAAACCCCGTTATGAAAGTCGTCCGGATGGCGATGCCGGGAACTTTTGCGCGCACACGCGCGATCAAACGCTCGAGCGACTCGCGGCTCCCGCCGCGTTTCATCAGCCTCAAGACATTTCGCGACGCATGCTGGAGCGGCATGTCAAGGTATTTCACCGCTTTCGACGTTTCCGCGATCGCGTCGAGGAAGGGGTCCGAAATATGGGTCGGGTATGCATACATCACGCGTACCCATTCGAGTTCGTCGATCTCACCTAACGCCCGGATCAAGGCCGCCAGCGCGTCGACTTCGCCCAGATCTTCGCCGTAGCGAGAAGAATCCTGCGCGATCAGTACAACTTCTTTCACACCTTGCTTGGCGAGGTTACGCGCTTCTTCGATGATGGATCCGAAACGCCGGGAACGAAACGAACCGCGCATCGAGGGTATAGAGCAAAAGGCACAGGGGCGGTCACACCCTTCCGCGATCTTGATAAAAGCTGTGTGCAACTCCGTAGCGCGATAGCGTGGCGTGTCGAAGTCGTAAAGATACGTCGCGGTCTTATTGCCTATGGGCCTTAGCGTGAGTTCCTTCGCATCGAACTCTTCGTCTGCGGCCTTAAGAATGTCACCGATCTGCGATGTCCCGATAAAAACATCAACGTCCGGCAGCTCTTTCATGAGCTCGTCGCGATACCGCTCGACCAAGCAGCCGGCAACAACGACACGCGTTGCCTTCCCTTCATCCTTCAGACGCGTTGCCTCGAGGATCGCATCGATCGATTCCTGCTTTGCAGACTCGATGAAACCGCAGGTGTTCACGACAACCGTCTCAGCGTCGTCGGCATTATTTGTGATCTCATAGCCGGCCTGCTGAAGTGTCCCCATCATCACTTCCGAATCGACGAGATTCTTGGGACAGCCAAGGCTGACAAATCCAACTTTTTTCATCTAAAACTCGACAATAAAACGCGACGTCTAGTCCGCTCCGTTCGCAATTTCCAACTCTTTCAACCAGCCGTCGATCTCCGCGGATTCCGCGTCCGACAGTTCCTTCTCTCCAAACCGAACGCGGTTATATTTCTCCGTAATGCTGACGGCTTCCGGGATACCTGCGGAATACGCGAACTCAAGTGGAGTTTGATGCGGCTGACGGACCAAACCTTTGCTCTCTAAAACCACCTGCATGCGTTCGTAAAACTCAATGATCGAGGCCCGATGTCCTCCCCACAGACGCATACGTAAGCGACGCCAAGTCGTCGATTGTACTATCCGGCGATATAGCCAAACAAATAGAAGAATAAGGGCCCCTACAGCTGCCATCGCAGCAATGCCGTATCCGATGGCGGCAACACTTTTACCAACCCCTTCATCGCCGCGGACGACCCGCCACCATTCAAGCAGCTGGGCTCGCGCCGCGTCGACGAACGAGGACGTCTGCTTCCCGTAACTTGTTAC
>DASUSJ010000205.1:0-3970 GCA_036375155.1 Pyrinomonadaceae bacterium | reverse complement strand
CGGCGATGCTTCGCGCGATGGCGACAGCTTCGCCATGAACCACTTCCGAAATGGCTGCCGGTGAGAATGAGACATCGAGAATGTGATTGGCGTGCTCGTTCTCGATGACACCGTAATCTGCGAACGAACCGTCCTGCCCGCGTGCGCAAACGACGGAGACCTCCTTCTCGAATTCGACGAACGTCTCAAGAATCCCATCACCGTTACCGAGCGCGGAGAACGCAGATTCGGCATCCGCCCGGGAAGCGACCTTCACCTGGCCCTTGCCGTCGTAACCGAATCCCGCAGTTTTCAATACCGCCGGCGTGCCGACTTTGTCTATGGCCCGATATAGATCGTCGAGTTGGCTGATATGGTGGAACTGCGCTAGAGGAAAGCGATTGTCCGACAGAAACGTTTTCTCGCGCAGTCGGTTCTGTGTTGTGTGCAGAATGTCGCCACGCGGGTGAACCGCCACAAACTCGGCCGCGGCCTCGACGGTCGCGGAAGGAACGTTCTCGAATTCGAACGTGATGACGTCGACGGAGCGCGCGAACGCGCGGACGGCATCCAGATCGTGATAATCGGCAGCAGTCTCGAGGTCGGCCACCTGACCCGTCGGAGTGTCAGTGTCGGGCGAGAACGTGTGGACGCGGTAGCCCATCTTCCTCGCCTCAATGGCGAACATACGACCGAGCTGCCCGCTGCCAAAAACACCGATAGTTGAATTTGGAAGGATGATATTAGCCACAAAAGAAGCGATAGGTTACCACAGGGCACGTCGGGAGCGCAGTCTTGTATCGGCCTGCCGCGCGATGGAACGACCGGCATATCTGGCCGGCACCGCCACAAAGCGGGACAAACGCAACGGCCTCAAATCAACGAGCGGAGTAAATCTAAGTCCGACACGATGTTTACCGCCTAAGGTGGTACAAGTTGCCGCCGCAAGCCGCTGTGCCGGCAGGGCCGGCGGTTCATTGCGCCCGAATGCCGACGCTCCAGCTATCCTTTAGATCGAAGTCTTCCCAGCACCTTCTCGCTCCTCAACTCGCGTAACGCGTCGGATGCGATCCATCTCGCCGGTTTTGAGTCTTGTGCCTTGATGCGTTCACCTGTTTCGACCGCGCGCTTGTTCAGGTACAGACTTCTCTTCCCGATCTGACGGAGTGCCCAATTGACTGCCTTTTTTACAAAATTTCTCTCGTCATCAGAGTGCGATTCGATCACCGGAAGGAACGCCGCAAGCTTTTCGTCGTCCGCTTTCTTGTCGTGCACGGCAAGATACGCCATCAACGAAAATGCCGCGCGCTTTACGAACTCCTCATCGCGATCAGCCCACTCGAATGCCTTCGCGTATGCGTGCGGTGTACGGCAAAACAGATAGCTGCAAGCGCCGTCGACGGTCGCCCAGTTGTCGAAATCAGCCGCCCAGTTCTCCATCTGCTCGAGTGATACCTGACGGGGATCGTCGATGAGGAATGCGATCGCACGTGCTTCGTAGTTTTCTGTGTCCCACAGCTGCTGCGCCAGCGAGTGCCGATCAGGCGCCTGCTTCTTAATGTCGCGAGCGAGTTGTTTGAGGACAGGTGTTGAAATTCCGAAGACGCTCGGAGCGACGATCGCGTAGCGCTTCATCCCGGCGACGTTCTCGGGTGAACCAAGAGATTCGAGTTTCTTAATAATTTCAGCGACGGTCACGTGAGCGATAGGATAACCCAACTGGTGCTTACATGCTCACATTCTTCTTCGCGTCATTTCGCATCCGTCGTTTGTCTGCATCTTTGAAACGCTCCGGCAAATTCGAGTGGTTCGTGTGATTCGTGGTTTTCAAGGCTGAACCAGGAAGCAGACGAAGTTACTTGTAGATTCGAAAACGGTATTTGTTTCGTGTCTTGTTCGTGTGATTTCGTGTGAGTTCATGGTTCCAGATTTCCAGCGGAAGAACTGAAACCACGAACTCACACGAAATCACACTATTTACCCGACAGTCTCAAACATACAAATACACGAGCCACACACGAAGTGGTTACGAAACACGAGACGTAATAATGCCCGTCGAAACCGCTCTAGCGGGAATTTGATATCTGCTGGATCGTCTTCTCAGTTTCTCTCGTTCGCTGCTCATGAGCCTTCAGCGACGAACTGTTTTTTACCGCGTCTCCGTAATGACCCGAACGCTGCCGGTCGTACTCAGATCTTGATAGCCCTGGAGTCGCCGGCCGTTCTTCGGGCTGCGATGCGACGCGCTTTGCCTCGTTCGCATTTATCTCGTCCACGGACCTCTGCACACCCGTGTACAAGTAATATGCGATCCCAACAACGATCGCGACCATCACCAGCGACCAGATCGAGAAACTGCGCGGCCGTTTGTCATTACGCTTGTTGGCGGACGATGGGACAAAGGAGTATCCGCATCGCCGGCATTCGGTGTCGGAAGGGAAATTGGTCAATCCACAACTTTTACATTTGATCGATTTCATCGGGCGGGATACCTCGAGGCAGGATGGCGGCGGGAGCACGCTACTAGAATTGAACCGCGTTCACGAGGATCGTGTCAACAAATTTCCCGGGCGGGTAGGCGTTTTTCTCTTAGCAGCTTGCGTCTTCGCGAGAAAAACTATCGTTCGAAACCGTGACGTGTTATTCACCCAAAGACGCTAAGACACAAAGTCAAAACCTTTTCCCCAAAACGGATTCATTTCGAAATGACGCCGCGGCAGCGGACTATTTGAGCCTGGTTTTCATCACATCGCGTGTTTGACGCGAGCGAAAGGCCGCGAGTTTGGTTCGGAGAGCGGTGCGAGAATTCGCAAGTATCGACACCGACAGGAGCGCCGCGTTCTTTGCTCCTGCTTCGCCTATCGCGAGTGTCCCGACCGGGACGCCGGCCGGCATCTGCGCGATCGATAGAAGAGAATCGAGGCCCTTCAGCGTACGGCTTTCAACCGGCACTCCGAGAACGGGCAGGATAGTTTGCGACGCACACATTCCAGGCAGATGCGCAGCACCGCCGGCTCCGGCGATGATCACCTCGATACCGCGTGATTCTGCCGACTTTGCGAATTCGAAAAGCAGGTCCGGTGTGCGGTGCGCCGAGACGATCTTCGTTTCGTACGGTACGCTGAACTCGTCAAGCACATCGGCCGCATGCTTCATCGTCGGCCAGTCCGACTTGCTGCCCATGATGATAGAGATCAGGGGATTTGCGATTTTCGATTTTCGATTTGCGATCTTCTTCTCTCCTGCGCCGGTAGATTGCTAGCGACTCAGCCGCACATCTACCTCCACCACTTCCTTTCTTCTTCTAGCCTGGCCCGCTTGTCGTCTCGGTGATACGCGTCTCGATATGATTTCCAACCGAACGGAAGATATTTATCGTCCGGCGAAAACTCTCCCGCCCCCATATCGAGTTCTCCCGAGAGGGGGATGCGGTAGTCTCCCCAATTCGCGATCTTGCTAGCTTTGTTCCTGTACGAGGTCCATGTCCCTACAAATTGATTGTTCAAAAATCCATCTGCACCGGCCTCGACGTCGTCGTATTTTAAGCGTCCGTTGCGGTCCACGTACCAGTAAGTCGCGAACACGCCGTCGAAACTCCCGGTATTCGTTTCGTTCCTGTCTTCGGAAAAATGATACTCACCGATGACGACCCCGTGTTCCTTTATCCCCTGGCTTCGATACTCATCATCAATGCCCAGACGCAGCTTCGTGTAAACTCTCGCCTTGTTCAGTTTCATCGTTCCGGTAAAAGCGCGGACGACATTCCGGACCAACGTCTTACCAGTGACCGTATAGATATCGGGACGGCGCGGATTTTTGGTGGCCGAGATGATCTTTATACGAAGGCGTTGGTAGTTATCCCCGATAAATCCGAAAACGGCGGCGTTTTCCGTTTGGGTCCAGAGCGGACCGAAGTTGTATCTCGTGACACGGCTCTTGTGCTCAACATTAGCCAACTCCTCATCCCCAAGGATGGAGTTGATCCAGGTCG
>DASUSJ010000204.1:0-20578 GCA_036375155.1 Pyrinomonadaceae bacterium | reverse complement strand
CAAGAATCATGAGCCCTCCTCATTTTCTAGTAAATAGCGGTCCCGGTTGACGGAACCGAAGTTGTTTCACGTGTAAGTTTTATCAGTGTAAGACAGCGTGCTAAGCGCCTAAGTGACTTCTGGTGTGAACGCTGGTTGATTGTAAACTGAAAAGGCCCGGTTTTACCAGCCGGGCCATTCTCGGGGAAAAAAGAGAGCTTTGACTTCTCACTTTTGCGCGATATTTTCGGTTTCGGGAATCGCAGTTCCCTGTGACGACCATGCCTGCCAGCGGCCGTCTCGCTTTATCCACGTGTCGGTGTAACGCACCTTCCGATCAAATGCAACTCCCTTTTCGTCCTTTCCCTTCGTGCGAAAAACTCCGGTAACGATCGCAAAGTTCCGATCAATGCGAATATTCATTCCGGTTGTCTCGGCCAATTCCATTGTTCCTTTGAAGTCCACCGCGTCGGAGATATCTTCAGCGCGGTTCATAAGTTTTGCCGATGCGCTGCTGATACTAGTGAAGTCGGCAGCGTAGTTCTTCTCGAACCAGGCCTTGTCCTTTTTAAGAATGGCGTCGTTCCAATCCTGCTCTAGATACCAGAGTGTTGAGTACTCGTCGAGATCGTTACCAGCGTTGCTCACGACCTGCCATTTGCCGCCCCGCTTCTCCAAAAAGTGGACGCTTCGCGCGTAGAATGTTTCCGGCTTTCCGCCAGTTCCCTCGGGCGTCCAGATCGTATTTCGATGCGTGATGGTGGCGGTGTTGGGCGTACAGGAAATGAAGTAATGATCGGAGGCTACCTTGTCGGCACCGGCTGGGTTCGCTTTGTTTCGCTCGAAGGTTCGCATCGTCGCGTCTATCGTCGCGGTCTTGCTCTGCATTCCGGGGAAGCCTACATAGTCATCAGCATAGATAGCCATCAGTGATGCTTTGTCGCCGGTCTGGCCGGCTTTACTCCATGCTGCATCGAACTCCGCCAAGGCTTTCTTATCAGCCTGGCTACACTCAGCGGCAGCCGAAACGACCGCTGCACAAATCAAAATGATCAAACCTAACTTTCGCATATTTCTCCTTTCAGAAACGAAAGGATGCCGGGTATGAGCAAAACAAACCGCTGTCGCATCCATTCTGACAGCAGTCTTCTCGTTGCTAGGGGGAATTAAATTTTTGGAAGATGCGAGTGTTATACGCCCACAACGTGGGTGAGTCAACCCGGAAGATGGTTTTGCCGGGCACGGATCCTTCCGTGCAGAACGCTGCGGGGCGGTTCCCATCGTTAGTAGAGGGAGTCGACCGCGAACTCCCGGGGCGATGAAAGGGGACGCCTTTTAGGCAGCCCCAAATTCTGGAGGTCAGTGAGGGGCAGCCTACTTTATTTTCTTCAAGCTTCCCTGTCCGCTAACCTGACGGCCACCCGCCACCTGCTCTGCTCTAGCAAGAGCCCGAAGGAAATTCTCCCCCAGCACCTTTCGGATCTCGGTCTCCGTGTAACCGCGCCGAAGCATCTCGTAGGTTACGAGCGGAAGGTCTTCAACTCCATTCATTCCGTTGGGCAGAAAATCGACCCCGTCGAAATCCGACCCGAGACCCACGTGATCGATACCCGCCACGCGCTTGATGTAGTCTATGTGGTCCACGATCCGGGTGTAATCGGGAACGTAGATCGGATTTGCCGCAATCAGATTTCGTTGCGCTGCGTTCAGACCAGCGGGATCGTTCGCGAACTGTTTCCGAAGCTCTTCCAGCTGAGGTCTCAACCGCGCGGCCCGCTCGTTCTGCTCGCGGTTCGTCCGTTCGTCTAGGAATGGGGGATAGAACACCACCATTATGACTCCGCCGTTCTGAGGCAGCCGCTTCAACACATCATCCGGAACATTTCGAGTGTGATCGTTCACACCGCGAGCACCGGAATGCGATGCGATGATCGGAGCCTTGCTAATATCCAGAACGTCGTGCATTACCTTTGCCGAGACGTGCGATATATCGACCAGAATTCCAAGCCGATTCATTTCGCGTACCACCTCTTTACCGAATTCCGAAAGACCGTTGTTTTTAACTTCACCCCGGTGGGCATCCGCCCAATCATGCGACACGTTATGTGTCAGGGTCATATAGCGAACTCCAAGTCGGTAAAAGTTACGCAGCGCATACAGTGAATTCTCGATCGCGTATCCACCCTCAATCCCCATCAGCAGGCAGATCTTGCCTTGTTTTTTCGCGCGTCGGATCTCGGCTGCTGTCGTACAAACCGAAAAGTCGTTCGGCCTTTTCTCTGCTTCCCGGTAAGTCGCATCGATAAGATCCATTGCTCGTCGCATCGCGCCACCTGACGTCAGTGTGCTGCCGGAAACGTAGATCGACATGAACTCGCCCGTCATGCCACCCGCTTTCAGACGAGCCAGGTCGGTATGCATTGGATCTCCGCTCCTCTGGAATCGACCAACCGAACTTGTACCGAGATCGAAATCATCATCGACCATCGGCCCGGTAATGTCGTTATGACCATCAACGATGATTGCCTTCCGGTGGATCTTCAGAGCTTGGGCCCAGACCGCTGGATCTGCTCCCGGAGGCATGGTCTGAGAATACGTGACGGCGGACAGAGCGAGAACGAGAAAAAGGAGCTTCTTCATATTAGTTTGTACCAGGAAGAGGTCGTGAAGTCGTGAATCAAGTTTAGCCTTTTTCGTAACGAAACAAAAAAAGGAACAGCTTGCCGAAGCTGTTCCTAAGGCGTATGAGGAGAGAACAATTGTTCTTACCAGGTCGTTCGGTAGCGATACGAGTTCTGACGATAGCGATATGCTCGCGATCTCAAGCGCCGTCTTTCCCACGGACTTAAATAGCCGTCGCGGTAATATCGGTTTCGAGCGTTGTACATGCGGTAACGCTGGCGGGCAAGCCGGCGACGTTCCCACCATGACAAACGGCTACCGTAGTCGTACCTACCGATGCGTCGTCCGCGATTATTCCAACCGCGGTGTCTACCTTGGGTCCAGCCGCGATGTAAACCGCGGTTACCTTCCCAGCGCGCACGTCCCGGTTGAGCGTTACTCGTCGCGACCGACAGCGTCAAACAAAAAGCCAGCCCGAGGGCCGCAACTATGATTCGTCGAATCAAGGCCATGAGACTTCTCCTCCTTACGTCGTTTTATTGAGAATCGGGGGGAATGATCTTGCGATGCCCTCCTCCGGCCGGGAGTTGTCGATATTCTTCGGCTGGCGGAACAGGGCTTGCACGCCGTTATCGCAGTGCCGCCCTCGCCGCGGCGTTGAAGCTAATAGTTAAGTAGTAGCCAGCAAATATCCTCAGTTTTCCCGGCAGCCTTCGTGCGAACTCACAAATTTCGTGACGTGTCGGGTGACACTCTCTGTCACTGCGCGCTCGCCGCGCCCCCTTATGAACCGCAAGAAAACCCTAACGCCGTCAAAAAGGAAGGCAACAAAGTCGGCTGAGAATGACAACCGGATCTCGGGCGGTGACGACAAATACCGAAGCTTTATCGAGAATTTGCCGGTTCTGTTCTACGCCGTAAAACCTGAGCCGCCTTACACCCCGTTCTACGTCAGTCCAGCGTTCGCCGAGTTCGGATATCCGCTCGAGGACTGGCTCAATATTCCCGACATCTGGCTAAAGGTCATTCATAAGGACGACAGATCTTGGGTATTCGATGAAACGATCGATTCGACACGTACAGGAAAGCACGTCCAGTACGAGTACCGGGTGATCAAAGCCGACGGAACCGTGCGTTGGGTCCGAGACCGAGGCTGTTTGATAAAGGAT
The DNA here is from genome assembly GCA_036375155.1 of Pyrinomonadaceae bacterium. Taxonomy (GTDB): domain Bacteria; phylum Acidobacteriota; class Blastocatellia; order Pyrinomonadales; family Pyrinomonadaceae; genus OLB17. Next base: position 16,808 of record DASUSJ010000204.1, on the reverse strand, counting down.
GAGAACGGGAAAGTTATCCACCGCCAGGGCGTTATCGCGGACATTACGGTCAGTAAGCTTGCCGAAGAGGAGATCAAGAAACGCGAAAAGCAATATCGAACGCTGGCCAAGAACATTCCCGGAACGGGCGTCTTGCTTTTCGATCGCGAACTCCGCTATACCCTGGCGGACGGTCAACAGCTAAAGCACAAGAACTTTTCGCAAGAGCAGCTTGAAGGCAGAACGATCTGGGAGGCATTTCCGAAAGAGATCGCAGAGGAATGGGCCCCGTATTATAAGCGTGCCCTCGCCGGTGAACACATCGGATTCGAACAACAGCGAGCGGATGCGTGGTTCCAGATCGATGTCTTGCCCGTACGTGACGAAAGCAACGCGATCTTCGCAGGAATGGTGATGTGGCAGGACATCACGGAGCGGAAACGAGCCGTTGAGGATCTCGAGCAAAGCGAGGCACGCTATCGAAACCTTTTCGAAAACGCGAACGACATTATCTACGTCCACGACCTGGACGGTAACTACATTTCGATCAATCATGCGGCGGAGAAGGTCTTCGGTTACACCCGTGAGGAAGCGCTGTCGATGAACATGGCCGAAATTGCGGCTCCGGAGCATTACGACATCGTTCGAAAGAATCTGCTCAAGAAGATTCACGGAGGCGCTCAGCAGACAGTCTACGAGGTTGATTGTTTACGCAGCGACAAATCGCGCGTTACGCTTGAAGTGAACAGTACCGTCATCGTAAAGGATGGTGAACCCACAGCTGTTCAGGGCATCGCCCGTGATGTCACCGACCGAAAACAGGCTGAAGCTGCACTAAAGGAAAGCGAGTCCAGATTCCGCGATCTTTTTGAAAACGCAAATGACCTGATCTACACGCACGATCTGCAGGGAAAGTTCACTTCATTGAACCGGGCCGGCGAACGCATCACCGGCTACTCGCGTGAGGAAGCAGTGAACATGCAGATCTCGCAAGTCGTCGCTCCGGAATATCTCGCATATGCCCAGCGAATGACGCGCCGTAAGCTGGAAGGTGAGGTCCCTTCATCTTACGAGCTCGAGATAATCGCGAAGGGCGGCAACCGGGTCATGCTCGAGCTGAGCACGCGGCTGATATATCAGAACGATGTGCCCGTGGGTGTTCAAGGTATCGGGAGAGATATAACTTCACGGCGTGTCGCGGAAGAGCAGCTCCTGCATAACGCACTGCACGATTCTCTAACCGATCTGCCGAACCGCACCGAGTTCATGCGCCATCTCCAGGGTGCGATCGAACAGGCTAAGGCAGATCCGGCCTTCAAATTCGCGGTTTTATTCCTGGACCTCGATCGTTTCAAGATCATCAACGACAGCCTCGGGCACGTGATCGGCGACAAGCTGTTGATTGGCATTGCGAAGCGGCTAATGACATGCGTTCGCCCGCGCGATATTGTCGCCCGCTTTGGCGGCGATGAGTTCACGATCCTGTTGAACAAGGTCACCGATCCCGGTGACGCAACGATGGTAGCGGAGCGGCTGCAAAGAAAGCTGTCGGCGCCGTTCAAGTTCGGGAATTACGAAGTGTTCAGTTCTGCAAGCATCGGCATAATAGTCTCAGACGAAATAGCCCGCGAACCCGAGGATTTTCTACGCGACGCCGATACGGCGATGTACCGAGCTAAGGAGTCCGGTAAGGCACGCTGCGAGGTTTTCGACCGCGAGATGCATGCCGCAAACATGAACCTGCTCCAGGTCGAGACAGATCTTCGGCGCGCGATAAACCGTGACGAGTTCGAAGTTTTCTACCAGCCGATATTTAGCCTTGAAGACAACCAGTCCACCGAATTTGAAGCCCTCATCAGATGGCGGCATCCCGTCCACGGTTATGTCGCCCCAACCGATTTCATCTCCGTTGCCGAAGAATCGGGACTCATCATCCCCATCGGCCGTTGGATCCTCGAGGAGGCGTGCCGTCAAACGCGTGCATGGCAGCGAACGCTGCCCGGGCACGAAGACCTTTCCGTCAGCGTGAACCTCTCCGCCAAACAGCTCATGCACCCCGCACTGCGCGGACAGGTCGAAGAGATCCTCCGGACGACAGGCCTTGATCCGAAATACCTGAAACTGGAAGTTACCGAGAGCACAGTTATCGAACGTAGCGAGACCGCGCTCGAGGTGCTTGTCGAAATGCGAGAGCTCGGCCTGTCGCTATCGATGGACGACTTCGGAACCGGTTATTCCAGCTTGAGCTATCTGCTTCAATTTCCTTTTGAACGTTTGAAGATCGATCGTTCTTTCGTCGACAAGATGGACCACGATCCAAAGAGCGAGGCGATCGTGAGGACAATTCTCCTCCTCGGGAAAAATCTCAGGATGGAGGTTGTGGCCGAAGGAATCGAGAGCACGCGCCAACTTAACATGCTACACGCACTTAACTGCGGGTATGGTCAGGGATTTCTGTTCTCGCGGCCATTAACGGCCGCAGACGCTGAAAGATTTCTACTTGATCAAAGAACGGACCTGACCCCAATAGACTACGAGATCTGCCCTGATCTCCTGGAGCTGGCCGAGATCCAATAGCGCGTTCTACCGTGCTTCATTTGTTGAAAACGTATCGGCTCTCGACAGAGCGATGAATGGTTTTGGAAACGGAGGGCAAAGACTGCCCTCCGTCATCGCGTACGAATTGAACCTCACCTGACTGCCGTTTGCGGCGAACGAGGCTTGGCGTTCTTCACGTGCTTGTCGAACCACTGGATCATTTCGTAGATCGTGTGCTCGACCGATTCTTTAGCCGAATACCCGTGCGACTCCAGCGGCAGCATCACCAGCCGTGCCGTTCCGCCGTGACCGCTGATCGCGGCATACAGGCGTTCTGACTGTATCGGGAACGTGCCTTGGTTGTTATCCGCCTCGCCGTGGATCAAAAGGATCGGCTCGTTGATCTTGTTCGCGTAGAAGAAGGGCGAGATGTCCGTATAGAGCTTCGTCGCTTCCCAGAACGTACGACGTTCGCCTTGGAACCCGAAAGGCGTCAGTGTGCGATTATATGCACCGCTGCGGGCAATACCGGCGCGAAACATATCGGAGTGAGCGAGCAGGTTCGCCGTCATAAACGCACCGTAGCTGTGACCGCCGACACCGACCCGTTCCGGATCGACAACCCCCATCTCCACACCCTTGTCGATCGCCGCTTTCGCCGAATCGACGATCTGCTTAACGAATGTATCATTGACGGTCTCGGGATTACCGACCACCGGCATTGTGGCATCGTCAAGAACGGCATACCCCTGCAGCAGGAAGAACAAGTGCGAGATCCCGCCAATCTGCGTGAACCGGTTCGTCGATCCCGATACCTGTCCGGCAGTGGCAGCATCCGTAAACTCGAGCGGGTAGGCCCAGACCACGGTCGGAAGCCGTGTTCCCTCTTTGTATCCGGGTGGTGTGTAAAGCGTAAATGAAAGATCCACGCCGTCCGCACGTTTGTACTTCACCAGCTGCTTGTTGATACCCCGCAGCTGTGGTACCGGATCTTTGAAATCGGTGATCTTCCGATCAAGGACGGCCACGCACTGCGTGCCTGGGGGACAAACCTGGCGATAGTAGACATTGGGCGGCTCAGTAACGGACTCTTTTCGCGTCAGGAACACCGTCCCGGAATCGTCAACCATTCCGAGGAACATCTCGTACTCCTCGACGCCGGAACGGAAGATCTCATCGGTCTTCAGCGTCTTCAGATCCATGCGACGAAAGAAGGGGCGGTCGCCCGCGGGCGTGGCGCCTGTGCCACTTAGAAAGATCTGATCGCCATTCATTCGTATGACGCTGCTTCCGTTCGGCAATAATTTCATTACCGGCTGGCCGATATCGTTGTACCTGTCGCTGACGTTCAAATCTGAGATCAGTTTTACGTTCACAGGATTTCGATAGTCGGTCATGAAGATTCGGCGACGGCGGGTGTCACGATCGAAATCGTTAAACCACATCATCCCGTCCTTCTCACCGAACAGCCGGCCCTGGTATCGATGCTCTGTCTTGACGAGTTCCGCTGGCGCGGCAGAGAACGGCGCGGCAAGCGTCATCAGCTTGTCGCGCGGCGTGATTTTTTTACGCGGATCGCCGCCGTCGAGCGCCTCCGCCCAGATCAGGCTCGCGGGTTCCGTAGGTATCCACCCGTAGCTTCGGGGTCCGGTTGGCACGCCCTGGACCGGTAGAGCATCCTGCAGCGGAATGTTCGCAAGGGTGTAGACGTGTTTGCCATTCGAGTCCCACACCTCAACCTTCTTTGGAAATCTCGAGAAAGGAAACAGATAGGAAAAAGGACGTTCGATTCGCGAAGTTAGAATGTATTTGCCGTCAGGCGAAATATCGGCGTCGTCGTAAATCGCAGGAGTTCCGATCTCGCGAACCTTGCCGCCGACGTCAATCAGCGCCAGCTGCGAGGTCGCATAATACTCGAACAGCTTCTCGTCGTTCGGATTTCTCAGAAGATCCTGGAAGGTCTGCACAGCGCCGCCACGTCCGGTCGTCTCCTGGATGCTCGGCTCATTCGGAGTGATGTTTTGATATGCAGGTGCTGTACCTCGCTTCGCCGGGACCAGCGTCGCAGAGATCGTCCGCGAATCCTCCCAGGAAAATCCGCCGAAGGCAGTATTGACGAAAACGTTCTTTACCTTTGAAGCCTTCGCAGTCCCGGTGTCGATTATCCACAACTCGATGCCGGACGGCGTGATATTTCCCGCCGCGATGTACTTACCGTCGGGCGACCACTGCGGTTGTACGATCTGCGCACCATCCGGAAGCATTACCGGCGTCTCTTTTCCATCGGCTATGTTCTTGAGCTTTAGCCGGACGAAGTACCCCTGACGGTGCTGGCCATTTGTGTTGGGATTTATCCGCTGGCCCGCCAGTCGCAGCATTGGCTGCGCAAGCTCCGAGATCGGCGGATAACGCAGCGGCTCGAGTAAAGCTATCCGATCGCGTACCGGCGATACCGATACAGCCGGGATGGCCGGAGCGTTAAGGACATCCAGGATCTCTTTCGGCGGTTTTTGATATGAGCCCTGTGCGTTAAGGATCGCTGGAAAAGCCAGCAGCGCAAGTAATCGTAGAACTTTGATTTTCATTTCTGTTTTTCGGCTTTGCCGCACTCCACTAATTAGATCCAAGTCGTAGGCCAATCGGCTTCCGCCCACTCCGGCGGCAATGACGGCCAGCAACGTCCACTACTTCATTCGGTCAATGATCTTTCCCGCTACCAAAGGGATCGGCTCATGCTCGGTGGCGTGGTTTTCGGTAAATACAACCAGAACGAACTTCGCGCCGCCTGGCGTTTCGACATAGGCCGCATCGTGACGCGAGCGGCTCGTCCACCCGGCCTTCGACCATAACTTCGCACCGCTCATCTTCTTTTCGATCAGCGCCTTGCCCGTAAAACCCGTTGCTTGACTGTCCGCGTCTTTCGACTCCTTGAACGGATCGCGCGCCATCAGCTCCATCATCCGTCGACTTCTATCGACATTCACTGATCTGCCGAGCACTATCTCAGCCAGCAGTCGCGCCGTCGCGTTGGTCGTCAACATGTTTCGATTCTGGCCCTTATAGCTTCGCGATTGCTGTTCGATGCCGTACGCATCTTCGCAGAACGTTTTCTGATTCACATTTATTCCGCTGTAGCCCATGGCGGAGAAATAGCGGTTTACGCGATTTCGTTTGTGCTGCCACCTATCGAACTCGGGTTGCGGAAGCTCGGCGCCGCTCGAGGTATCGGTCAGCACATCCAGGATGTACTGCGTCGCTTCGTTCGATGAATCGACGATCATGTCCTTGAGGCCACGTTCGAGCTCGGGCGTCAGTTTAACCTTCCCGTCCTGGAGTTGCTGATGCAGAGCTGCCATGAAAAACATCTTCACAACGCTTGCCGGATAGATCGCCTGCTCGCCACGATAATTCGCCCAGCGAAGTGCCTCGGGATCGCGAAGGTCTATAAGCGTGGCCGAAATCTCTTCAGGCTTGAAAACGTGCGCTGAATGGGCGGCCAGCACCTCTCGAACGGAGGTATCCAGTAAAGTCTGGAGTTCGCTCGAGTTTTCGAGCTTTATAGGTTTGTAACTCCCCGCCGGTACGATCTCGATGTCGTCTCGTTTCGGCTGGGCAAAGACGTTCGAGCAAAATAGCGCAACGCAAACAACTATCGCGGCAAAGCTTTTAAACATCAGGTTTTCCTCTTGGATTCTTTACGGAAAGTGATTTTCTAGAGTATAAACTAAAAGCCATTCCCAAAAAAGATTTCTCATTTCACGCAAAACATGACGGAAGAAAAACTTGTTCGCGGCGTCGGCCGGTGGGATCTCATTGCCATCACCATAAACACCATCATCGGCGCCGGGATCTTTGGATTGCCGTCAAAGGTGCAGGCTCTGATCGGCAGTTACAGTCTCTACGCCTTCCTGGCGTGTGCTGTCATCATGGTGTTCATTGTCCTCTGTCATGCAGAAGTCTCGAGCCGCTTCTCGACTACCGGCGGAGCGTATTTGTATGCGAAGACCGCCTTCGGCTCACTGACAGGGTTCGAGGTCGGCTGGCTCTATTGGATCGTCCGTCTAACCACGTTCGCGGCAAACTGTAATTTGTTCGTCACCTATCTGGGATTCTTCATTCCGTCCGCAACAGGCTCGGTCGTCCGAATTGGTATCATCACGGCGATCGTACTCCTGCTTGCTGTCGTGAACGTGATCGGCGTTCGCCAGTCCGCATGGATGACGAACGTTTTCACCATCGGCAAACTTGTGCCGCTGCTGGCATTCATTCTCATCGGCTTGTTTTTCATCCAGCCGGAGAATTACTCATTTGAAGCTGTCCCGGAGTATGGGGCGTTTTCAAGCGCCGTATTGCTTTTGATCTACGCCTTCGTCGGATTCGAGGTGGCCCTTATCCCCGCCGGCGAGGTAAAGGATCCGCAGAAGAACTATCCGTTCGCGCTTTTGACAGCACTTGCCATCGTCGCATTCGTCTACATTCTTGTGCAGATCGTGAGCATCGGCACTCTTCCTAATCTCGCAGCGTCCGAGCGGCCTATTGCGGATGCCGCATTTGGTTTCATGGGTCCGATCGGCGCCGCCGTGATCGTCGCGGGCGCGCTGGTCTCGATACTCGGGAATCTAAACGTGGGCCTCCTGGGTGCGTCACGTGTGCCTTATGCGATGGCTGAAGAAAAAGATGTGCCCGGTATTTTCGCAGCCATTCATTCGCGGTTTCGAACGCCTTATGTCTCGATCGCGGCCACGTCCCTGATAATCCTCCTCCTGACGATCCAGTCATCATTCCTTACGGCTGTCGCGATCGCCACAATAACTCGACTTTTGGTGTACGCGACAACATGCATATCTATGGTCGTCTTTCGGCTTAGAAAAGACATGCCTCCCGCACCGTTCTTAGTTCCTTTCGGCACTGTCGCCGCCGTTCTGTCACTTGCGCTGATAGCTTGGCTGCTTACGAACGTCGACTTTTCGAGGGAAGGATCCCCGATCCTAGTTGCCGCCGTCGCGGGTCTTTTCGTTTACGCTGTGTGGTGGGCGATTCGCAAACTGTTTTCGTCCGGCCCGTCCAAGTCTGTATGAATAAAAAACCGATCTTCGTTCTCGTGATCATGTTGACGGCTGCGGCAGCCTCGTTCGGACAGTCAGAAATTGTCCCGATCGTGGAATTGAAATATCGCGGCCTGATGGGTGGCGTGCAGAACGGCAAATGGATCCCGCCAACAAAAGTCGCGCCGAAGATGAAACCCGAAACCGAGTTTGTGCTGGTCGGTTGGAACGGCGTCGAAGAAGGCGGCGTGACACTAGCGAAGAAGGGCGAGCAGGAAGATGTCTGTCAGGACTTCACGCGGATGGAATTCGAGTTGAAACAGGATAATGGTGTCGCGATCGGATCGTCTGCAAAGTGGAACCCGGCTCCTCGAATTCCGAAGGCGATCGACCTGAACAACGGGACCTACAAAACAGTTGTCGCGAACTTTCTTCGCAAGAAAGGGGTCGCGCGGCCGGTCGTTAAGATCACGGAAGCGTTTAGAGTCGACCTTGAAGGTGACGGCGTCGACGAAGTGGTTCTCGCGGCGACGTATTACAGAAAAGGTTTGTCGTCAGATGCGGCAGTCGGCGATTACTCGTTTGTGATCGTCCGTAGAGCGGTAGGAAAGATCGTCACGGATCACCTGCTTACTGGCGATTTTGTTTTGAAGCGTGTCGACTTCGGGGCGCCGACCGAGAATCACATCTCGGCTATCGCGGACCTCAACGGCGACGGAAAGATGGAGGTCGTGCTTTACGGCTTTTATTACGAGGGAGACTTCGCAAGTGCATTCGAGATGCGAAACGGCAAACCCGTGAAGATCAAGGAATTCGAGATAGGATGCGGAGTTTAAGTGTGAAGTGTGAGGTGTGAGGTGTGAGGTGTGAACTGTGAAGGGTGAACTGTGAGGTGTGATCTATGAACGGCGCGCTCGGCGGATTCCATTGTCGGTTATGATCCGTCCGAGCTCTCAGCGCATCTGGCACACTTCCAACCTCACACTTCACACTTCACACTCACACCTCACACCTCACACTTAATCGCTCTCGGTCAAGAAAAAACTCCCTCACCGAGATAATTCCGCCTCAGGTAACTGATCGTGTCTTGCAGGGTTTCCTGCGGATCGCGGGGTGAAAAGCCTAGCTCCCCTTCCGCTTTCGACGTATCGAAGTACCAGAAATACTCGGCTTGCTCGACCTCTTTCGCAGCCACCGGCGACGCCTTGCCCCAGTTCTTAAAGACCGATTCGATCATGGAAGAACCTGCCATAGCCAGCTTCCTTGGAACCTTCAGCATCGGAGCCGAGACCCCGCTCAAACGTTCCAAGCGACCGAAGAAGTCCGCAAAGGTCATGTTGGCGGCGCCAAGAAGATATTTTTCCTGATGACTTCCCTTTTCTAGTCCCGAGATAAAAGCTGATGCCGCGTCGCGAGCGTCCACAAAGTTAAGGCCGCCGCTCGGAGTGTACGGTATCTTGCGGCCGAGAAAATCGAGTACAGGTTTTGTCGAGCTTAGACGTTCATCGTCCGGCCCTAGAAGAAGCGAAGGGTTCAGGATCACAAGTTTTCGTCCGTCGCCATCGAAATTCTCCGAGGCCGTACGTTCCTGGTAATACTTCGAGGCATAGTATGCCCAACGCGAAAAGACTTCGACAGGCTGAGGAAACGTCTCCTCGAAAATCTGCTCATCCTCGCTCACCGCGATCGTCCCGCTCGAGGACGCAAGCAGCAAAGTCTGTACACCGGCTTCTTTCGCCGCTTCGCAGAGAAGCCGCGTTCCTTCGACATGGATCTTATTCATCGCCGATGCGTCTTCGTTATCGCGCGACACTTTGCCGGCAAGGTGAAAAATGGCGGAAACGTTCTTCACGGCCGCCGCAACATCCTCACGATCCGTAACCGACCCGATCGCTGGCTCGATACCGCTGTCCGTCATCCAATCGGGAACCGACGAAGCCATCACGCGAAGGTTCCTCTGCCCAGCGTCCAGCAACTGACGCACGATATGCGTACCAAGAAATCCAGTTCCGCCCGTGATGAGTATCTTCTTCTCGATTTTCGCTATCGCCTTCTTTTTCGCCATAAGAATTTAACCATTGAAGCAGGTCAGTACCGTCCGCGTAAGCCGGGCGGGTCGCACGATCGCCGACTGCGGAACGCAAACTGGGAAACGGGGAATGGAACTGGGAACTGCGCGTCGCGGCATATTCGGTATCCCAGATTCGTAATCCGCCAACGGGGTGCCCCGCCCACTTACGCGGACGGTACGGAGGGTCCCATTTCATTGCAGATCAATTATCTACTTCCACGTACGCCGGATCGGATGAGCCTCGGTATTGAACACCACGTTCCTGAAATCCAATGTCTTATCCGGCGAGAACAGCAGATAGTAATACTTGAAAGTCTCCGCAAACAGGAAACTCTGCATAGCGTCCGATTTTTCCTTCGTCACGACGCTTTTCAGATGTGCATATCCAACATCCGTTCGGCAATACTTCACAAAGTCGCGCCACATCTTTTCACCCATCTGAAGATACTTCGGATCCTTTGTGAACTGGTAAAGATAATAAGTCGATTCGACGATCTCTGGCCGTAGAGGATACCCCGCGTTTTCGACCTTACCCGTCTTGTAGTTATAAACCTCGGGCTCAATGCCATGGACGTTCCACATTTTGAACATCGAATCCTGCAGCGCTCGTGCCCTATTCAGGTCGCCGTCAAGCGCGAGCACCGCGGGAAAGAAAGCATCGAGAGCACCGCTGGTCGTCGCAGTTCGCTTGCCGGTGTTCATATCGGCATGACCGTACCAAAGCTCACCAACTTTCATCGGTCCGGTGACGTTCTTCCTGATCATGTCCTCGCCTTCGTCGGCGAGATACGAGTTGATCTTGCTGATCGAATCTTCCCACATCGCCTGGCAATCGTTGTCGCCAAATAGCCGAGAGCATTTGAGAAGGTATTCGTAATAGGAATCGATCTCCGCGCTGAGGTGGCTGCCGGTGTTTGTCCATTCGCCGGTCTCGACATTGATCCGCGTTCCGACAAGCCCGATGGGTGAGCGGCGCTTGTATGTTTCCACCAACGCACGGTTCGCCTTGTCATAGAAGACCGGTTTCCCGGTTAACTTGCTCAGCGTTCCGAACTCGATAATCAGCGTTCCGGTTTCGGCGGGATTGGAGACTTCACCTCGGGTCTTACCGGTTTTTAGATTCACATACCGGTATGGCAACCCTGTCGGCGAGTTAAAAACGGGTAGCAGACGTGTTCCCAGATCTTCCGCCATCGTCAACAGTTTCTTGTCCCCGGTTATCTGATAGGACGACAGCAAGCCACCAAGCAGCCGGATGGTGATCTCGAAATTCTGGACGTAAACGTCCTTGTCGAAGTTGAGATTATCCGTGATGTATTTTCTGGTCGCGTCGGCTTCCTGTTTGAAACCCATGATGTACATCGTGTCGAGTGCATCGACGGGTGTCATCAGAAGGGGCTCGGCGTACCAGTTGTGGAACGACTTGCTGAGAGGCTTGAGGTCGTCATTTCCCCAAGCATGTTTCTTATAGCCGCTCCAGGCGTGCAGGAATTCTGCCTTTACTTCCGCCGCCAGGACATTCCTGTCCGGCGTCGATCTAGCGAAAGTTGGGGTTGAGAGCACGAGGACAACCAAAAAGCTGATGGTTTTCATCATTACAAACTTAGCAATTACCTCATTAACAATTACTTCGGAAAAGAGCCGCGGAACTGCCCCCGTGCGCCGTCAGGGAGACGGCCGCCACGCCCTTTTTTAGAATCTCAAAAAAATCGAAACATCAATGATAGCTTTCGGTGCGTTTCACCGCATTTCAAATGGGGCGGATAAAGATCCGAACCTAAACTAATTACTTAAGGAGCAATTTATATGAAAAATACCAGTAAGCAGTTGAAAACCGCACTTAGCAAAATGGCCGGGTTCACGCTCATCGAGCTGCTCGTCGTGTCTGCCACGGCATCGACGTTGATCGCCCTGCTTCTTCCCGCTGTCCAGAGTGCACGATAGTGTGGCTAAATCAGGAAGATTGTTAGGGCGACCTTGCGATCTTCCTCCCCCATTAGCATTTCCGGCTAGTCGTCGATGACGGGCTCCTGCTTCCGGGACCGCCGTCGTTCCGCCTTCCATTGTTTTCTTACCGCTACGACATCGAACTTATCCCGCTTCCCATCGCGCATGTTCTCGATCTCGTGCTGCACGCGTGCGGCGATCAAACGGTAGGCCTCGGTGTTCGGCACGCCCTCGGTCATCTTTCGCAGTTCGTCATATTCGAGAAAGCGCCCGACCTTTGCACCGACCTTGGCGCCGATGCTGCTGCCTTTCGGAATGATCGTTCCCTTGGGAAAGGCTTCGTACGTTCCCCAGATGTACATCGGGAGGATGCCGATCTTTTGGTTGAGAGCAAGATAGCCGATTATCGGTTTGAACTCCGCTATCTGTCCGCTCTCTTGCCGGCCGCCTTCCGGAAAAATAAGTGCGTTGTAACCCTCGTTGAGAATACGCGTGACGTGTCGCAGTGACTGTCGCAGCGAACCAGTCCGTTCGATCGGGACGAGCGTTGTGAAGTTGTTCATGTACGCACGCTTGTATTTCGTATCGAACCAGTAGTCTGCGGCGGCGACCGCGACTGTTTGGTCGGCGACACCCGGACCGAGTGCCTTCTTAACCAAACCGGTATCGATATGCGATGTGTGATTCGGTGCAACGATGAAATTCACGTGCTGCGGAACGTTCGAGTCGCCTTCGATCCGAGTATCGAGAACTCCTTCGTATAAAGTGTCTTGCGCAAAGCTGACGACAGCATTTCCAGCCCGACGGATGATCGAGGGAATAACTATATCTTCATCATCTTTCTTTTCTTCGACCTTGGGCTCATCCGCCAGCCGTTTCGATTTATCAACTCGCTGGACCGCCGTCAGCAACTCACGCACCGTTTGAACTTCGTTCAGAGTATCTGGCGAAAGAACTCGTCCGCCGGCATCCTCGACCGCGGCCTGCAGCTCAACGAACATTAGCGAATCAAATCCAAGATCTGCGAGTTTGTCTTCGACAGCGATGTCCGAAAGTGGACGATTCGAAACCGTTGCAACGATCTTTCGGATCCACAAGGCATTGTCATCGCCTTTCGACTCAACGACGGCGTTGGTCCGTTTCTTCGAACGCTCTTCAAAACTCTGAAGCATCTCGACAACTTCGGGCCGTTTTACTTTTCGTGTCGCCGTCCGCGGCAATTCAAATGGCGTGACGTGAAGGACTTTAACTCGCTTGAAGAACGCGAGTCCGGCAGATACTTCTCGAAAATGTTCCTCGACCTTCTTGTTCACATCCGCCCGGTTGAGCGCGATCTCGTGCTCGTAGTCCGGTACAACAAGCGCGGCTATCTTTTCGCCGCCGTCCTCATCGGGCAGACCGACAACACTCAGCTCTTTTATAAAACCGGATTTTCCATACAGATCTTCGATCTCGTCGGGATAAATATTCTTCCCGTTCGAATCGATGATGACGTCCTTGGACCGACCGACGATAAACAGGTTCCCATCGTCGTCGAGTTTTCCCAGGTCGCCGGTGCGCAGCCACCGGTCCTGCAGGACGGCTTCGGTCGCCTCTTCGTTGTTGTAATAGCCGAGCATCACATTCTGCCCGCGTGCGAGAACTTCGCCGACACCGTTCTCATCCGGATTATCGATCTTCACTTCAACACCCGGCAGCGGCTTGCCGACGCTTCCGCGCAGCAGCTTGTTCCCGGGACGCGCGACCGTGAGCACCGGCGAACTTTCCGTCAAGCCATAGCCCTCGAGCACGGTGAATCCAAGGCCATGCAGATCCTTCTGGACCTTCTCACTCAGCGCCGAGCCGCCGGATATCAAGTAACGCATCTTGCCGCCCATGCCCTGATGTATCGGGAAGAAAACGATCGGGCCAAGATTGAATGGCGTGTTATCACGGATCCAGGCATTGAACTCGATAACGTTGTCCGCAAGGTCGGCAATCCAATCACCGCGTTCTCGCAGACGAGTCTTTATTCTGCGGTGAAGCATCTCCCACAGGGCCGGGACGCCGACCATTCCCGTCACGTGACCGTTTTCGATCGCGTGCGAAAGCTCTTCGGCGGTCAGCTCGTCGAGATAGGTTATCTGCGTTCCGTTCGAGAATGGAGTCAGAAATCCGGCCGAGAATTCGAACGTGTGATGCATGGGCAGTACAGAGAGCACGCCGTCGGTGATGTCCATATCGAGGACGCTCGAGAGCATCGAGATCATGTTCGTAAAATTCTTATGCGAGAGCATCACTGCTTTCGGCTTGCCGGTCGTGCCGGAAGTAAAGATCAGAGATGCGACCGAATTGGAGAGAATCCTCGCTGGCAAAAGAGCGTTGCGCTGGGCTTCTTCCGTCTCGGAAGGCATTTCAAAGACGTCATCGAAAGTCCACACCTTCAGATCTTGGATTTTGGATTCTGGATCTTGGATTGACGGGCCGTCCTCAGAAATCAAATACTCGGCCAAACCAGCGGTTAATCGATCTGCAAGATCGGGATTCTCTTCCGCCAGTTTAGGCGAAAGCACGATAGCTGAGGCCTCGCCCGCTTTCGCAAAGTTTACGATCTCATCGACCGAGCTGGCCGGATCGATGGGTATCGCCGTTGCGCCTGCTTTCAGAATTCCGAAGTACGTCATTCCCCATTCGGGCATGTTGTTGGAAAAGAGAATGACGCGATCGCCCTGATTAATGCCGTTCGCAGCAAAGAATCCGGCAGCCCGCAATGTCAACTCACGGACATCCTCGAATGTGTACTGCTCCTTACGGCCGTTCCGTTCGATACGCATCGCGACGCGCGTTCCAAACCGCTTTGTAGATGTATCGAACAGATCAAGCAGGTCTTTATATGTGTATGAGCGCCTCTCCTGGATCTTCAACTCTTCTTCGAGCGTCGGCAGGACCCACTTTCGCATTCCGGGGAAATGTACGTTCAACCAGTAGTCGTACCAGTCAAGCTTTTCCGGATACCACGGCAAGAGATGCTTTTCCTTTTCTTTGATGACCGACATCAGCGCCCTAACGTTGTCCGACCGATAAAGATACTCATTGTCGATCATGAACGGCTTGAACATGGCGAACGCATCCATTGTCTCCTGCGTCGTTCGCTCGAAATCTTCGACAGATTTACGAATGTCCGAGACGATGTTCCCGATCCTGCCGCCACCCCAGCGCGGCGAGGCTTTATCGAGAAACTTGTCCGCTCCTTTTGCGAGCTTGTTCAGCATCGGAGCACTCGTAAGTTCGTACGTGCGCTGTTTGACCGTTGCGGTTTCGATCATTCCGGCGAGTTTATTTGCGAGCTTGTTTCCGTTCTCTTTGTCCTCGAAATGCTGGCGCTTGTACAGGCCGACCAGACCGACGATGCGCTTCATGTCGTTCGGGTTGGAATCACCGGAAGATGCCTGGAGTACGAGCGGCGGGTTGTCATCGACGAGGGCGTTCATGGTCGCGGCGAGGATGACACCCGCGACCATATCGACCGGGATGATATCGAGGATAAGTTTCTCGTTTACGGGAATAATGGGCTGGCCGCGAAGCGCGATCAGGATCAGCGGCGCCGTAGTCGTAAACCCTTCGTTCCAGCCGGGGAAGGGATACGACTGCGATGATTCAACGATCGACGGCCGGACGAGTGTCTTAACGATGTCATCCTGTTGCGCGATTATCTGCTCGGCGAGCGACTTCGAATAGGTGTAAATGTTCGTCCAGCCCCAGTATTCGGCACGTTCAGCGCCCAGCTCGGTCGTGCGCTCGCGGATCCACATCTTTCGTTCGCGGAAGATAGCGGATTTTAGTTCCCCTTCGTCGTCGGGGTCGCGGCCCTCTTCAATAAATCTGTCACGTGCGGCTTCGCGAAACTTTGCTGCCTGGACTGCATCATCAGCTTCCTGGCGGGCCTGTTCGCTCAAGCGGGCACAATCTTCGACCTCACGATTGACGTCGAACGTCGTTCCGATGAGCTCGTTCTTTCTTGGGAAATATCCGACGACCGGCTCGTTCTCCCAGATCGGTCCGCTGCGCTTGCCGGCGACAAAGCAGGTCGAGACGTGAACCAGCCGCGGCTTTTTCATCATCCGTGCCATCCTGATGATGTTGTTCGAGCCGACGACATTTGTACGCAGAGCGCTTTCGAGTGGCGGGTTGAACGTAACATTACCGGCACCATTTATGATGATGTCGGTGTCGCGCATTATTTTTTTCGCTTCTTTCTCGTCGAGCCCGAGAAACTCGTTACCGACATCGCCGTTCACAGGCACGACCTTGGAACGGATAAACTTTTCGAAATCATCCCCGTACTTTTCTCTTAACGGATCGAACGTCGGGCTCGTAACAATGGTGGTCCAAAAGCGAGTGTTAGATTCGTGTTCGTCCCGCGCCCGGACTGTCGCGTAGACCTTCCCGATATCCGGAAAGTTATTGAGCAGCATTGAAAGCGTCACCTTCCCGACGAAACCCGTCCCGCCGATAAAGAAGATGTTCTTGCCCTTGAATATTTCTGTTGGTGAAAGTTTCATTTGCTTTCAGATTAGTGAGGATATTTCTTTCGCAGCCACTCCAGACGTTGCCAAGTTTTGACGAGGTAATCTTGCTCGGTGTATCGCTGATAGCGTTTACACCCTTCGTCACCTACGACACCGTCGCCAGACTTCAGCCGATCACCAATAATTTCTGTCTCCTCAGGTTTGATCATTCGAACAAATCCATAAGTTTTCGCGGCTCTGCCGCCTGATGAGCGGAAAGGCTCCGCCTTTCCGTACGACAACTTAGAGACCCCTGGGAGGCTCCGCCTCCAGATGCGAGGCGTAGCCTCGAAATCTTGTTGGAAGCATTCCGGTGAGCCACAGGCTCACCGCTCATCGGGCGGCATAGCCGCAAGAACTTAGGCCTTCCTTGCCAACACTTCCAGATACTCGCTCTCAACCCGCGTCGTACCATCCGTCGCCTGGTTATGCTGTTCCCAAAGAGCCTCGAGATCCGAGCGCATCGCCGCCTGCCCGGCTTCATCCAGCATCTCGAACTGCTTTTGCGTCGGGCCGAAGTACTTCCTGAAATGCTCGACGACCTCGGCGGGTCCGAACGGATAGGTGAAAGTGATCTTCCGGCGAGTCAACTGAAGATCGGCAATTCCGTCCGACAATCTTTCCCGGACCGTTTCCTCACTTCCCCAAAGGACCGGCGACGGCATTCCCGGCGGCGGCGGA
>DASUSJ010000203.1:0-22032 GCA_036375155.1 Pyrinomonadaceae bacterium | reverse complement strand
CAAGAGCATCTATAGTTGCCCCTATATCAGGACTTCGAACCCTCGTTCCAGAGCGAAACAACTCCGGACACGAAAGGGTTGGAGTAAGCGTAGTCATTCCTGCGTTCAATGAAGAAAAGTCGGTCGCCGAATCCGTCCTCGAGCTTCGTTCGATGTTCGAAACGACGGAGTACGACGCGGAGATAATCGTCGTAGATGATGGATCGGCGGATGCGACGGCTCGCGAAGCGAAGCGAGCCGGGGCCCGCGTACTTCAACACCGCAGCAATCGCGGCTACGGCGCGTCGCTGAAGACCGGCATCATTGCCGCGTCGCACGACATCGTCGCGATAACAGACGCCGACGGGACTTATCCCGCAAAGTACCTGCCGGACATGCTCGCCGAGTTGTCGCACGCCGACATGGTAGTCGGCTCGCGAACGGGAGCCGACGTGAATATTCCGCTTTCCCGCAAACCGGCTAAATGGTTTCTCCGGATGATGGCGAATTACGTGTCGGCGACGAAGATACCTGACCTTAACAGCGGCTTGCGTGTCTTTCGGCGCGATGTCGCGATGCAGTACTTTGCCATACTCTCCGATCAATTCAGTTTCACCACGACGATCAGTCTGGCAATGCTGTGCGACAAGTATGCTGTGAGTTACATGCCGATCGACTATCGAAAGCGTCAGGGGAAGTCGAAGATTATGCCATGGGACGCTGGGAGTTTCGCCGTTCTTATCTTACGTGTGGCGATGCTATTTCGACCGCTCCGAGTATTCCTGCCGCTCGCCGTCATCTGCCTGACGTATGGTATCGCGAAGGCCTCGATCGACGTCGTTCGCGACCCGAATATTTCGGCTTCCGCGATCTTCGCGTTCGTGAGTGCCCTGATGATGATGCTCGTTGGAATGCTAGGCGATGCGGTTGCGACGCGGATGGGTCGTTTCAATCAATTTGCTGTTCTTGGTGTCCGGCCCAAGGAGGTGGAGCTTGTTGACGAGCCTTCGGCAAGCGGGTTTCAGGTTTTATCGCAACTTCAAAAGTAAGTTCGAATCTCATGCTGCTTTTGCAGATCTTTCTATTCAGCGGTCTGGTCCTCCACAAAGTTATTTGGGAGGTGCTCCGTAAGCGCGACGCGCAGGCGGGCCATAATGCCGCTTCCGGTAAGTTAACGCTGGTCAAGCTTGTAAAAATCGCGATACTTCTTGCCATTCTCGTCCAGATCTGGCTGCCCGATGTGCTGCCGCTAAGCCCGGAGCCATTCGTCATCCGGGCCGTCGGAACGGTGCTTTTCTCTATCGGACTGATAACCGCGATAGCGGCGCGTATCCAGCTTGGAGACAACTGGTCGAACATCGAAACCGGACAGGTGCTCGCTGGACAGCAGGTCGTCAACAGAGGCATCTATGGATACGTTCGCCACCCTATCTACACCGGTGATCTGCTGCTGTTGATCGGTCTCGAATTAGCTCTCAATTCGTGGCTCGTGGTCCTGGCCTTGGCGCTCTGTCCCGTCGTGATGTTGAAAGCGATCCAGGAAGAGAGAATGCTTCTTCGAGAACTCGCAGGTTACGTGGACTATCATCGCCGCACTAAGCGGTTCATACCCTTCGTTATCTAGGAATGGCAAAAACTCGAGTCACAATTCTCGGTGGTGGACCTGCAGGGCTCGGCGCAGCGTGGCGACTCGCCGAAGAGAAAAAGGCTGACGTCGTGCTCCTGGAGCAGGCCAATACGGTTGGAGGGAACGCCGGCAGCTTCGAGATTGCCGGGATACCTGTTGATTACGGCAGCCACCGCCTTCACCCTGCATGCGACCCGAGGATATTGCGAGATATTCGCGATTTGCTCAGTGACGACCTTTTGGACCGGCCGCGTCACGGACGGATAAGGTTACTGGGAAGGTGGATCCACTTCCCGCTGAAGCCTGCCGATCTCGCCACCAAACTTCCGCTCGCTTTCGGAGCGGGCGTTGCGATCGATAGCGTACATAAGATCCTTCCGCGGAATGGAAACGGAAATGGACTCGAGTCATTCGGATCGGTCCTCGAAAAGGGACTCGGAAAGACCATCTGTCGAGACTTCTACTTTCCTTATGCCAGAAAGATCTGGGGCTTCGAACCCGCGGAGCTGTCGGCGATCCAGGCCCACCGTCGTGTCTCCGCGGGATCTCTAGGGAAGATGGCGAAGAAGGTGATGGGGCTTGTGCCGGGACTGAAGGAAACCGGGGCCGGACGATTCTACTATCCGAAGAATGGATACGGCCAGATCAGCCAGGCAATAGCAGACAGAGCTTCCGCCTTAGGTGTGCAGATCAAATTAGGAAGTGCGGTCCGACGCGTCGGGACCGGCGATACGGGCAATGTGGTGTTCGAGACGGGTGGTATCTCGCACGAGATCGAAACGGATCACATCTGGTCGACAATTCCTATCACCGTACTGATCAAGTCCGCAGATCCGGCAGCACCAGCAGACGTTATCAGTGCTAGCGAGAGCATCTCGTACCGGGCGATGGTCCTGATATATCTTGTGCTTGAAACCGATCGCTTTACTGAATTCGACGCCCACTATTTTCCCGAACAGGAAGTACCGATCACACGGCTCTCGGAACCGAAGAACTACAGTGCGAAACGCGAGCCCGCAGATCGAACCGTCCTGTGTGCGGAACTTCCCTGTCGTCTGGGCGATCAATACTGGTCGATGGATGACGAAAGCCTCGGCGATGTCGTTCGTGAATCTCTCGAGAAGTGCGGCATCCCGGTGCGATCGCGGATAGAGCAGGTCGTTACACGTCGGCTGCCGCACGCGTATCCGATCTACAAGACGGGTTATGAGAAGTATTTCGATGTACAAGACAGGTGGGTGGACTCGCTGGACGGTGTGCTTACATTCGGTCGCCAGGGACTGTTCGCCCATGACAACACACATCATGCGTTAGCCATGGCTTACGGCGCGGTCGACTGTCTTTCGAGTTCCGGCGAGTTCGACCGCGGCAAGTGGAATCGCTACCGGAGAGAGTTTGAAAAGCACGTTGTTGAGGATTGAAGATTCGAGTTCTTGTCACGGTCCGTCTGTTATTAAAGCTGGCCTCAGTGGCGGCCATGGCGCTTATCACGGGCTGCAGCAAGAGTGAGCCCATCGAAGCAGTGATCACGATCGATCCAGCACAGCACTACCAGACAATGTCCGCTTGGGAGGCGACCGCCCAGGCCGGACAGGAGTTCGCCTCGTACGAGAAGTACCGGGACAAGCTGGCCTTCGACGCTGTGAATGAACTGGGTATAAATCGCCTTCGCGTTGAGGTACGAAGCGGATCTGAAAACAGCGTCGACTACGGCGAGATGCACAGGGCGGGGGAGATCACGGACTCCGAATTCAGGAAGAAAAGGTACGAGATCATCAACGATAACGAAGACCCTTTCCAGACCGATCGATCGCGGTTCCATTTCGGTGAGCTCGACCGAACGATCGATGCATTAGTGCTCCCGATGAAGAAACTATTGAGCGATCGCAACGAAACTCTTTTCGTCAATCTCAACTATGTCGATTTCGGCTCGTCGGATTTTGAGCACAAGAACGATCCAGAGGAATACGCTGAATTCATCCTTGCCGCTTTTCTCCACATGAAGGAGAAGTACGGGTTTGTACCCGACTATGTGGAGGTTGTCCTCGAGCCCGACACCGATAGCGCCCAGTGGTCCGCGCGACAAGTCGCAAATGCTCTCGCAGCGACGGCGACGCGTCTGAAAGGAAACGGATTCGAGCCGGCGTTTATCGCGCCGAGCACAACCAACGCAAAGAACGCTCTCACATATATCGACGAGATCGCCGCTGTGCCGGAAGCGATCGAAGCGATCGAGGAGTTCTCTTACCATCGATACTCGGGTGTGACCGAGAACGTGCTGCGAGGTATGTCCGAGCGTGCCGTGCGTTACGGTAAGCGAACGTCAATGCTCGAGTGGATCGGGGCCGACCACAACACGCTTCACGACGATCTGAAAATCGCCAACGTCTCGTCGTGGCAGCAGTACACCTTGGCATACTCGGGCAGCGATGAAGGCGACTCTTACTACAAGGTCGATCCGGAAGAGAGCGATCCCGCACCAAAGGCAGGGCGGCGAACAAGATTTTTAAGTCAGTATTTCCGCTATGTAAGAACGGGTGCAGTTCGGGTTGCCGCGTCTACCACGAACGCGGAGCTCGACCCGGTAGCATTTCGAAATCTTAATGGCAGCTTTACAGTCGTGATACTCGCAGCCTCTCGCGGCACCGCTGCAGTATCCGGGTTGCCGGCTGGCCGGTGCTCCGCCAGCTACACCTCCGAGGAGGATAGCCGGATGCTGATGCAGGAGTTCAATGTTGCTGCCGGACAGAGTCTCGTGGTGGAGATCCCTTCCGCAGGCGTAGTCACGATTTCTACGGCGTCGACGGATCGTTGAGTAATTGATCGATTGATAATGCAAGCGATATCGCCGGACAATTTAACGAAGTCCCCGACCGTAATGACGCGGAGCCTGGTACTAGCGGCAAGGCTGTCACTGATCATCATCGGTTTGACTACTCTGGCACTGACGCCAATAGCGATCAGCGGCGACAGCAGAGCGGTCGTGTTTGTCCCGATCACACTCGGCTTGGGACTAGTGGTGCTCGGCGTCGCAGCCTTTAGCCGATGGCAGAAAGCCGCGTTCTGGTTCACGGTTTTGATGGTTGGGCAAGCAGTTACGTTCCAGTTGATAAACGCAGGTCCGCAGCTGCGTTACCAGCATTACAAACCCATCGGCGAACTCTTTGATTATCCGATCAACATCTACGTTGGTGCGGTTGTTCTCCAATTTGCCCTCGTAACTTTTGGAATGCGGGATCTGCTTCCGCAATTGGTTACCTGGATGCGTACGAATGTTCGTGGGTGGCAGATGATCATCCTTGCCCTTTGTTTCTTTCTTCCCACAACCACGGTCTCGCAAGATCACGCAGTGTATGTAACTGAATTTATCGTTGCCGGGTCCGTGCAGCTATTGGCCTTTGCTACCTTGGTTCTGTTTGCCGCCTCGGTCCCGAAGGAGTTTGTCGATCGGACGGCAGCCTGGTCACGAAAGCTCATGGGAGAGCGAGATGGCTCCGATAAGCCCGCTTACTTATTCGTGGCGATCGCGGCAGTATTCGTGACGTTGCTGGCGATCGTGCTGAATCTGTTTTCTTACGAGCAGCACCCGCATGTTCCGGACGAAGTCGCCTACATCGTGCAGGCAAAGTTCTTCGCCGCCGGCACTTTTGCGATGCCCGCGCCCGCGGTGCCTGAGGCTTTCGATGTCTTTCTCATGAAAGTGAATGGCGGCCTTTGGTATCCAGTCACTCCGCCCGGATGGCCGCTTCTCCTGTCCGCCGGCGCTTTCATCGGCGCGCCGTTGATCGTCAACCCGATCCTTGCCGGCATTAACGTCTTTCTCTCGTACTGGCTTGTCAAACGTCTGTATTCTTCGGCTGCTGCCCTGGCCACGACTGTCCTCCTCGTTGCGTCACCGTGGTTCGTCTTCCTCGCAATGAGCTACATGACGCATATTGCCTCCCTGACTTGTCTTCTTGTCGCCGCTGCCGGCGTCGTTAAGGCACGTCAGACTGGCAAGCTGAAATGGGGATTGCTCTCGGGACTCGCGATCGGCTTTATGTCGATGATCCGGCCTCTCGAGGCGGCCGCGACCGCAGGTCTCATCGGTCTTTGGATCATAGGCCTTGGCGGCAAACGACTAAACCTCGCTTCTATCGGGGCCGTCGCTTTCGGAACGCTCATCGTTGGGAGTCTTGGCCTGGCGTATAACGCTAAACTGACAGGCGACCCGCTCCGTTTTCCGCTCAATGCTTATGCGGACGAGGTGTTCGGACCCCACTCGAACGACTATGGATTTGGTCCCGACCGAGGTATGGGCTGGCAGTTGGATCCTTATCCGGGTCATGGTCCGGTGGACGCACTCGTGAATACAAACCTGAATGTGTCCGCCTTGAACACCGAGCTACTCGGATGGACGATCGGATCGTTCCTTCTGATCGGCGCGTTCGTATGTTTCGGGAAGATCCGCCGGAGCGATTACCTGATGATCGCGATCATCGCCGCCATCTATCTGCTGCACTTCTTTTACTACTTCAGCGGAGGTCCCGACTTCGGAGCTCGCTATTGGTTTCTCATGATTCTCCCGCTCATCGTCCTGACGGTTCGAGGTATCGAATCGTTAGTCGAGAAAATGAGCGAGCAGGATCAGACATTACGCGGCCGGATATTCGCCGGGATCGGCGGGCTTGTCGTCCTGACTATCATCCTTTTCATTCCCTGGCGGGCAGTGGATAAGTACCGCGACTTCCGTGGAATGACACCCGACGTAAGAAAGTTGAACGACGAGTTCGGTTTTGGACGAAGTCTGGTTCTCGTCCGTGGCGAAAAGCATCCCGAATACGATTCCGCCTTCGTCTACAACAGCCCGGACCTTTCCGGCGACGGGCCGGTTTTTGCATGGGATCGGGATCCTGAAACACGAAAGAAACTACTGGACACCTTCTCCGACCGCATGGTCTGGATCATAGATGGACCGTCAATCACCGGCTCGGGCTATCACGTGACTGCAGGCCCTACGACGGCAGCAGTGCTTCTCGGTACGCAACAGAATTAACTTGAACAGTAAAGAGATCCCGATCAATAGCGTGCTTCAGGAATACGCAGGACTTCCCGTACTCGTGCTCGGTGCTTCGGGTTTTATAGGTCGTTGGGTCGCGAGACTTCTGACACGCGCGGGTGCAAGGCTCTACCTTCCTGCCAGAGATTGCTCAACTGCTAAACGGACCTTCACGGAATTCGACATCAAGGGCGAACTCCTGAAGTTGAACTTGCTCGAAACGGAGATCACGCAGCGAATGATCGCCGAGATCAACCCGGCTATCACATTCAACCTCGCGGGCTACGGAATAGACAGATTCGAGTGCTCAGAAGAGGTGGCTTTCGCGATAAACAGTCGGCTTCCGGCGGTCCTCTGTGAGGCAATTTCGTTGAGCTCGGGGACGGGATGGTCAGGCCAGCGAATAGTGCACGCGGGAACCGCGATGGAATACGGCGCCGTGAGAGGTGATCTGAACGAGACCTCACCGACGAAGCCAACAACCCTCTACGGGAGATCAAAACTCGCGGGGACCGAAGCAATTGGATCAGCCTGTCGTCGCGGTTCTCTCGCCGGAGTAACAGCGCGTTTGTTCGGGGTCTACGGTCCGGGTGAGTCGCAAGCACGACTGCTCCCAAGCCTGATCGCCGAGTCAGAGAGTAGTGCCGCGATCACGCTCACAGAAGGACTGCACCAGCGAGATTTCACCTACGTTGAGGATGTCGCCGAGGGACTTATCCGTCTCGGTGTGGCGAGCTGCCGACCGGGCGAGGTCGTGAACGTTGCAACCGGATCGCTGACATCGATTCGCAGTTTCGTCGATATAGCCTCGCGAGAACTTAACATCCGCAACGAACGCCTTCATTTCGGCGCACTCCCCACGCGCCCCGAGGAGATGGATCACGATCCGGTCAATTGCAAACGACTACTTGAATTGACGGGCTGGCAGCCGCGGACGAGTGTCCGCAGCGGGATACGAAAGACGATTAACTTCAAACAGTCGGACCGTGCAGCCGTCACAGCAGTACATCTCAACCAAACATTATGCGAATTGTTTTAGCCGACCTCGGCCATAATCAAGTAACGATCTCCTCCGACGTCTACCCTCTCGGAGTAGCCAACCTGGCAGCGTATGCTGAGGCATATGTCTTCAGCCCCGACCGGCTGCAATTCACTATCGTGCGCGAACCTCAGGACCTCAAGCGTATTCTCGACACCGAGCCGCCGGATGTGCTCGGGTTGAGCAGCTACTCATGGAACCACGAGTTGGCTTACCATTTTGCAGAATATGCTAAGGCTCGAAAGCCGGACATCCTCACCTTGATGGGCGGCCCGAACTTCCCGCTGACGGTCGCGGAGCAGGAGTCGTACATGCGGACTTTACCCGCAGTCGATATCGCTGTCCGCGGTCCCACATACGAAGGCGAACGTGCGTTCAAGAACATCATCCAGCGCTTCAGTGACGTGAACAAAAGCCTGGAAGGTCTTCAGGAGGAAGCCGTTCCAGGGAACATTTGGATCAACAAGAAGACCGGTGACTTTGTTCACGGCGGCGACCTCGAGCGAATTGTCCATCTCGACGAGATTCCTTCGCCGTATCTTGCGGGTTACATGGACCCGTTTTTCGAAACCGGCTATTTCCCCATGATGCAGATCGCTCGGGGCTGTCCCTTCAGCTGCCAGTATTGCAACTCGGCGGTCGTTGAGAACAATAAGATCTATTGCCATACAGCAGAGAACGTTAAAGCCGACCTGCTCTACATAGCCGAGCGTATTCGGCCCGAGATCTGTTTGTGTTTTGCCGATGATAATTTCGGGATGTACAAGCTCGACGAAGAGATCGCGGACTATATCGCTTTCCTGCAGAAGAAGTTTCACTGGCCCCAGTACATCCGAACCACAACCGGAAAGAACAAGCACGAACGGATAATCAGTGTGATGGAGAAGCTCGGTGGCGTACTTCCGATGACCGCCGCGGTACAGTCGACGAATCCCGAAACACTGGCGAACATAAAGCGGTCCAACATAAGGCTCGACGCTTACAAAGAGATCCAGAAGGCGGTTGAATCTCAGGGAATGCAGTCCTACGGAGAACTGATCCTGAGTATGCCAGGCGAGACTAAAGCATCGTTCATGAAATCCGTGAGCGATCTCCTAGATTCCGGTGTAAAGCGGATCTCGGCCCACCAGCTCATGCTCCTGCACGGAGCTCCGTTGAACAATCCGGAAAGCCGGCAGAAGTGGCAGTTCAAGACAAAATTCAGGGTGGTGGCCCGGAACATCGGCAATTACACCGGCAAGCCTGTTGTTGAGGTCGAAGAGATCGTCGTCGATACGCCGACGTTCAGCTTTGAGGAATATCTCGAAAGCCGGATCTTCCATCTATTGCTGACCATCTTTTACTACGAGGGAAATTACGAGGAGTTCTTTGAACTGGCCGAGCAGTTCGGCGTGAAACCGTTCGATCTTGTGGCGAGGATGGCGAACTCCATCGAGCGATCGCCCGCGGCATTCCAACAAGTGATCAGCGATTTCGTTCGCGAGAGCCGCGATGAACTGTTTGATTCGAAGGAAGAATGTATCGAGTGGTCTGAACGCCATTTCGATGGTCTGGTCGATGGAACAGTCGGCGGAAACCTCCTTAGTAAGTACTCCATGCTCGGCAGATTTTACGTTTTCGATGAGGGCATCGCTTTCCTAAGGACCGCCCTGATCGATGCACTCGGAGATGATCGCTCCGAGCAGCAGATGGAAATGCTGGAGGCCGTCGTTGCATATTTGCGTGCGGTAATGCTCCACGTTCCGTTTGCCGAGACCCTTGATCGCTCGCCAAGTTGGACGACAAAGTATGACGTCGAGCGTTGGCGTTCCGCGGGCTACTCACGTCCCCTCACGTCTTTCAAGTTGTCTGAGACCCGGAGCTTTCCGACGGCCATCTCCGACGACACCAGAGCCAGAGTCCTAACCCGAATCCAAACCTTTGGTGAACATCCAGCCGGACTTGGGAAGTTCACAAGGACCATGTTTGCAACCGATCTTCGACGACAGATCCCCGGCCGGTCGGCCGATCTCTCCGAAGATCTCTCAATACCAGCATGAAAAACAGAAATACCCAAAGCGTTCCTGACGTCTCCTTTATAGTGCCCTGCTACAACGAGGAAGAGATCGTCTCGTATACACTCGAACGGCTCCTCGCGGCTTTTTCAAATGCCGGTTACGACCTCGAGCTTGTGGTCGTAGACAACGGTTCTCACGACCGCACTTACCAGGTTGTTCAACGTCTCGCCAGAAAAAACCCGTCCATCGTCCAACACCGTGTCGAGGTGAACAAGGGATATGGGTGGGGTGTGATAAGCGGCATTCCCCTGTGCAGAGCACCTTGGATCGGCGTTATCCCGGCTGATGGGCAGGTGGATGCCGAAGATGTCGTTCGTCTCTACCAGGCCGTCATCACCACTAACGGCAATGTGGTCGGCAAGGTGAGACGCCGCTTTCGGATGGACGGACTCTATCGAAAGTTAGTGTCGACATCTTACAACGTGTTCATACGGATATTATGGCCGAGGCTTGGTTCGATTGACGTCAACGGCAGTCCAAAGCTGCTCCCGGCTGACGCTCTTCGTGAAATGGAGTTGCAGTCGAATGGATGGCTGCTCGACCCCGAACTGATGATCAAGGCGTATCACATGGGGCTACGCGTAATGGAGGTCAATGTGTTCTCGCGGATGCGCGGCAACGGAGTGTCGCACGTGAGCACGACGACCTGCTGGGAGTTCTTGAGTAATCTGCTTTACTTCCGCTTCTCGCGAGAGTGGCGAAAGAACTTCAGAAAGGTCGCGGACAAGCAGCTCGTTCTTGGAAAGGGGGCAACGGCAAAGATCCGAGGCGGGGTGCTACAACAATGACAGCGGTAACTACTATTCGAGAAGACGCAGTCGGGCACTCGGCGCGACCGAAGTTTCAGAAGCGTACAAATTGCCGGGCGTGCGACTCTGATCGCCTGAGCCCGATCATCGACCTCGGTCCGACGCCGCTCGCGAACTCCTTCCTGCGAAGCGCCGACGACTTTGCCGACGAAGAGTCATTCCCTCTCGGCGTGTACTTCTGCGAGGGCTGCGGACTGGTTCAGTTGCTTGACGTCGTCGATCCCGAAGTTCTTTTCCGAGACTACATCTATGTGACCGGTACTGCCGACTCAATAGTTACCCATAACCGGCGGTACGCCGAGACTGTCGTGGAACTACTCGGTCTTGATTCCTCGGACCTCGTCGTAGAGGTTGCAAGTAATAACGGGCAGCTGCTGAAGTGCTTCAAGCAGCTTAATGTAAGGGCCCTGGGGATCGAACCGGCCTCGAACATCGCGGCGATGGCGAACGATGATGGCATTGAGACGATCAACGAGTTCTTCAATAGTCAGACTGCGTCGAAGATCGCATCTAACTATCAACCCGCGAAAGCCGTTATCGGCAACAACGTACTGGCCCATGTAGACGACACGCGAGATTTCCTGTCCGGATGCAAGATGCTTCTGGCCGAAGACGGAATGGTGATAACTGAGGTGCCCTACCTGAGGGAGTTCGTAGATAGGACCGAGTTCGACACCGTCTACCATGAGCACCTTTGCTATTTCAGCGTCACTTCTCTGATCCGTTTGTGCGATTCAGTCGGTCTTTCGATCCGGCGTATCGATGAAGTTGACGTGCATGGCGGATCGATACGAATGTACGCGGAACGAAGTGAGCGCGGCAATGGTCACGCGGCCGAGGTGCTTGAGATGGCAGCACAGGAAGCGGGATCCGGGCTGACTTCGTTTCAGGCATTCGAGAGATTTGCCGACCGCGTTCAACAGATCCGATCGAAGCTCGTTTCGCTGCTGCGGCGGTTGAAGGGCGAAGGTTGCACCATTGCCGCTTACGGAGCCCCGGCAAAAGGAAACACTCTCCTGAACTACTGTGGCATCGACACTCGATTGCTGGATTTCACGGTCGACAAGAACTCGCTAAAAGTCGGTATGTTCACACCCGGAGCGCACTTGCCGGTTCTTCCGGTGTCCGCACTTCTCGACCGCCGGCCGGATTACGTTCTGGTGCTGGCGTGGAACTTTGCCGACGAGATCATAAAACAGCAGCAAGCTTACCGCGACAATGGCGGTCATTTCATTATCCCGATTCCGGAACCAAGGATCATATAACTATGAAAGTAGTGATATTAGCTGGCGGCCTCGGTACGCGACTCTCCGAGGAGACCGCGGTGCGCCCGAAGCCAATGGTTGAGATCGGCGGCAAGCCGATTCTCTGGCACATCATGAAGATCTACGCGACACACGGACACAAGGATTTCCTCGTCGCGTGCGGTTACAAGGGTGAGTGCATCAAGGAGTACTTCAGCAACTTTACCGCGCGGTCTAGTGACTTTTTTATCGACCTCAAGTCAGGCAGTCGCGACGTTGTCAGCCAAAACGGCATCGACTGGCGGATCGGTCTTATCGATACCGGAGCTGACACGATGACGGGAGGCCGCGTTCTGCGACTAAAGAAGTGGCTCGATGACGAAACCTTCATGGTCACGTACGGCGACGGCGTGGGCAATGTCGATATCGCAAGGCTGATTGAGTTTCATCGCCAGCATGGAAAGTTAGCAACCGTTACAGCGGTCAGGCCGCCGGCCAGATTCGGCGGGCTCATACTGGACGGAAGCACGGTCGCTCGTTTCTCCGAGAAATCGCAGACCGACGCGGGATGGATCAACGGTGGCTTCTTTGTTTTCGAGCCGGAAGTCTTCGACTACATGACCGACGACGAAACGATACTCGAACGCGAAACGCTTGAACGGTTGGCGGCTGACGGAGAGTTGGCTGCTTATTGTCACGAAGACTTCTGGCAGCCGATGGACACGCTGCGCGAGAAGCAACTTTTGGAGGAGCTCTGGGAATCAGGCAAGGCGCCGTGGGCAAGCTGGCTGAACCAGAGAGCATTTCTAATGAACGGAGAGAAACACTAATGGGCTTTTGGCGAGATCGAAATGTTTTCGTTACGGGGGCGACCGGCCTACTCGGATCATGGATGGTCGAGGAGTTGGTCGCACAGGGCGCTAATGTTACTTGTCTGATCCGGGACTGGATGCCGAACAGTAAGCTTGTTTCTTCCGGTCTGTCCGAACAGGCGAATCTGGTTTACGGCGAATTGCAGGACCATCAGTTGATGGTCCGGGTGCTGAACGAGTTCGAGATCAATACCGTCTTTCACCTCGGGGCACAAACAATAGTCGGGACGGCGGCGCGATCGGCACTTTCGACCTTCGAGTCGAACATCAAAGGAACGTGGACGCTGCTCGAAGCCTGCCGGGAAAACCGGAAGCTCGTCGAGCGGATAATCGTAGCTTCGAGCGACAAGGCGTACGGATCGCACGACAATCTTCCTTACACCGAAGACATGGCGTTGCAGGGGAGATTCCCATACGACGTTTCCAAATCCTGCTCGGACCTTATCGCACAATCGTACTTTCATACATACCGCCTGCCGATCGCGATCACCCGGTTTGTCAACCTCTTCGGCGGCGGCGACCTCAACTTTAACCGCTTGGTGCCGGGCACGATAATGTCCGCGCTTCAGAACGAATCACCCATCATCCGCAGCAACGGAATGTTCGTTCGCGACTACTTTTACGTCCTTAATGCGGTCGATGGCTACATGAAGCTTGCCGAGAACATGCCGGACGATAGGCTGAATGGTGAAGCGTTCAACTTCGGTTACGGTGAACCATTGACTGTGATCGAACTCGTCAATGAGATCCTGGAAGTGATGGGCAAACTTTATCTCGAACCGGTGATATTGAATGAGGCGAGCAACGAGATACTCAACCAGTATCTGGACTGCTCAAAAGCACAACGGCTGCTCAACTGGAGACCGCAGTATTCCAGACAGGAGGGTCTCCGCCGGACAATTGCCTGGTACGAAGAGTATTTCGAGTCTAGGTTCGCGACACAAGAAGATGGGCATGCTTTTGAATTCGTCGCCTGAGCGGACGACCTGCAGCATCAGGACAATGCCTTACGCTGCCATGCTATCCCCATTGCGCTGTTCGTTATGAGATTCTTCCGAACACCCGGCCTCCTGCAGCAGATTCTTTTTTCTTTGGTCGGCTTATTAATAGCGATCCCCCTGGGCTTGTCGATAGGAATGATGGATACGTCCGGCGGTGGCAACCCTGAAGCCGTCGCAAAGCTGGTCGGCTTGTTGTTTTTGATTCTGGGAATTCTGCCGACTGCGATCTATATTTTGTGGTATCGCAAGAACACAAACATCGCCAATGTCGGACTTGTCCTGATCGCTACGGTCGGAGTGTTTCTCTCCGCTGTTTACATTTTTCAGGCGAGCTACTACATGATGTTTCCGGCCGATGTTTTTATATGGTCGGAAAGCGACTTTGTTAACGACATAATCAAATTCAGACAGGGCTATCCGATATTCACGGACCATGCGAATAACGAATCGCTCGTGTACCTGCCGGGTGCGCAGTTGCTGACATATTCCCTGGCCAAGATCGCGGGAGCAGCAACGTCACTGCCGCTTTATCGAGCGATCCAGCTGCTCTTTGTCGCGGGTGCCGCGGTCTTCGCTTTCTTGTGTTGCCGCCGGCTCGTACAGCTTGCCGCTCCGGAGAATGCTCAACTTCCTGACTCGCGTATCTGGGGTTTGGTGTGGCTGCCGATTCTCTTTCTCGCGGCGACCAATTCCCTGACGAACCCGTTCGTACATCTACTCCATAACGACGCACTCGCGCTGCTCCTCTCAATTTTCGGCTATTGGCTTCTTGTCGAGTACGAGGCAACGGGTAACCGGCGGTTGCTTTGGTTTATGTTGATCGTCCCGGGCGTAGGTTTCTGGGTGAAACAGAACCTTATCCTCTGGGGCTTCATTTACTTCGTATATCTCTGGTTCCGTGGCCAGGGTCTCAGCCGCGCCCGGACCGTACTCATCGGGCTCGGCGGCGCGCTTGGAGTGGTGTCGTCGGTACTCATCTCGTACCTTCTTTGGGGCGATCATTTCGTGTATTGGACATACACGGTGCTGTCAGAGCGAAAGATCTCCGTCGTCCGCAGCTTCCACCATCTGATAGAGGTTTGGCCGTACCTCGCAGCCGGACTAGTGGGAGGCGTTGTCCTACTCGAGCGCGGCTTTGGCCGCCTCGTCGGTCTCTGGGCCGTCTGGCTGTTTCTGATCCTGACGCAGGTTTATACCACCGGTGTCGCTTGGACACTTAGCCACATTGGTCCCGGAAGCTTAATGGCCGCAAGTTGGTTCATGGCGGCGCTGCCCTTTCTGTGGGATCGGATCGCCCCGGCGGTGAGCCTTAAACAGGCGAGAGCTGCTGAGTTCGTCAAGCTAGGAGCAAGCGTCGCGATCGTCTGTTTGAGCTTTGGCGGATTGGGTATGATACGGCCTCCCGTAAAGCCGTTCGGTGACGATGCGCTCAGGTATATCCACGAGATCGAAAACGAGTTTGACGGATTACGGCCAGAGGAGGTTCTACTTGATCTGGGAAGCTGGGTTTACCTTCCGCGCGGCGTCGTGATGAAGGACCGGGCCGCGACGATCGGCGACCGAGGCTACGCGAATATCGGAGACTTCTCAGGAATTCTCGATCGACTGAATAACCGCCGCTACAAGAAGATCCTGGTCCGCGGTCTGCATTCGCCAGACTTCTGGTACGACCACGTTGACTGGCCGGCCTCGAGCGGCATCCGGTCGGCGCTTCTCGCCAACTACGAAGAGGTCAAGAGGATCGGTTCCGTCGAGGGACGCGGGTCGGAGGAAGTCCCATACGGTTTCAGGGAGGTCAGTGTCCTTGTCCCACGGAGCGATAGCGAGCTACGCAGTGCTCGTCACTGACACAGGTAGCAGATAACACCGCGGCATTGCTGCAAGAACGATGGAACGAGAAATACCGGTTGTCTTTACTGAGATCGCGACGGCAAAACCTGCCAGAGAGCGGGGGAGTTTGCGGTTGCTGCTTACCGTGATTCGTCCGCATCAATGGGTAAAGAACCTCTTCGTTCTCGCTCCTCTGCTGTTTGGGCGCCGGCTTACCGATGTGACGGCATTGGCGGACGCGACACTCGGCTTTGCGGCGTTCTGCCTGCTTTCAAGCGCCGTCTACATTTTCAACGACTGGTGGGACGCCGAGGACGATAAGGCGCATCCCGAGAAGCGCAATCGTCCCCTTAGTTCGGGAGCTCTATCGGCGAGTCTCGCGCTCTCGGTCGGAGCCCTCCTGGTAATTTCCGGGATTGGTGTGGGATTGATTGTCGGGCAGGGATTTGCCGCGATCTGTGTTCTTTACGCGGTGCTGATGGTGGCGTACTGCATCTGGCTGAAGCGGGCGATCGTGCTCGATGCAATGACGATCGCTTCCGGTTTCGTCCTCCGCGTACTCGCTGGCGCCGTCGCGGTGGGTGTGTCGGCTACTCACTGGCTAATAGCCTGTACATTTCTTCTTGCACTGTTCCTCGCGTTCTCAAAACGGCGGCAGGAACTATTGACGCTCGAGGACGGGGCGACCGATCATCGAGAGGTTCTAAGTCACTACACCGTTCGATACCTCGACAGCGTGATCAACATAGTTATCGGGGCCTCGATAGTCTGCTATGCCCTCTACACCGTCGCGCCTGAAACCGTGGCTCGTTTCGGCACCGACGCGCTGGTGTACGGAACCGGCTTCGTGCTTTACGGCATGCTCCGCTACCTGGCATTGATCAATGACCCGTCAAAAGGCGGAAACCCAAGCAAGCTTCTACTGACAGACCTGCCCCTACTACTTACCCTCGCCGGCTGGGCAGCCTATAACATCTCTGTTATTTACCGGCATGTGCTGTACGAGACATTGGCGAAGATTTCCTAGAGTAACAAATTCATGATGGCGGTTGCTGTCTGTATGTATCCGGGAGCATTTCATGAAGGATGCCTCCACATATGACCTAAACCGGTTTAGATTTACTTCATCTGTTCTTCTTCAAACCTTTCGAAAGTGCGGGTTGGTCGCCGTACCGGTGATCGCCGTCACCTTACTCGCGATCTATCCACAATCGGTCCTCATAAAGGAACGGGGCGAGCGCTATCAGGGGGCAGACTTCAAGATGGCCTTGGACGAAGCTGCTTATGCGGCTTATGTAAATTCCCTGATGAATGGCCGACCGCGCCTGAACGATCCGTTTCTTGGAAAGAGTAACTCGAAAGATACCCCAGTACCCGAGTCTTTCTACTCTATCCAATTTATTCCACCCGTAGTTATTTCAACTGCTGCGCGAATTGCCGGCATACCTGCCTACAGCGCTTTTACTTTCCTTACCCTCATTGTCTCGGCCATGACATGTCTGGCCGTCTTCTACTTCCTGAAAAGCGTTACTCGTGACTACCTCGTATCGGCCGTCGGGGCAATTGCCGTTCCTTGTTTAGGCACCGCCGCTGCGTTGCAGGGACAGCTCGCGCTCCGGCTGGACCTTGAGCCGATACTAATCGAGTTCTTTGCTTTCCTTCGAAGTTATCAGCCTGCATTCGGTTTTCCATTTTTGTTTGGGTTCTGCATGGCCGTGTGGGAAAGCTTTACCGCGGCGGGTTCGCGCCGTCGGATTATTTGCAGTTTGACCGCCGGCCTACTCTTGTTCGTTCTGATCTTTTCGTACTTTTACCTTTGGACAACAGCAGTTGCTTGGGCAGTCTGCCTAGTATGCTTGTGGCTGATCTTTCGACGGCAAGAGGCGCGCCGCGCTCTTGGTTCCCTGTCGATAATCGCCGCCGCCGGTGTCTGTGCACTTATCCCATATATTTACCTTCTTTCAAATCGATCCACCAAAACCGACGAGATCCAGCTTCTCGTCCACACCCGCATGCCTGACTTTTCCAGCCCATCTTTGATTATCGGGCTAGCAATTGCGGTGCTTTTGATTCTTGAGGCTTGGCGAAAGAGCAAGCCGCTTTCCCGGCGCGAAGTCTTGCTGACCCTTTCGCTGGCTCTCACGCCTCTTATTGTTCTTAACCAACAGGTAGTGACGGGTAGATCACTTCAGGACTTCCACTATGAGCTATTTGTATCAAGCTATCTGATCATCCTGGCATTAGTGCTCCTGGTCTGGATAGTAGGAGCAGGTTCCAATCCCGGTAAAGTGTCGGGCGCTTTTAAGATCCTTTTCATTTTAATGGGCGTCGCGGCCACCGTCTGGGGTTATGTGGAATCGTCCCGTTACACCCGACGTCAGCTGAGATGGGCCATCGGTCGGGACGAAGCGATCATAGCGCTTCGACATATCGAAGAAGTGGAAAAAAGCAATGCCGAGGCTGGCGGCCCGAGGCGACTTTGCACGGTACATTCCTCCGAATGGGGAGTCTTCGACCTGATTCCAGTGGCTACCCCATGTCGTCCGCTTTGGAATTTTCACAGCTCGTCAGCGGGCGGCCTGAGCCGTGCCGAAGAAAAGCGCCTGTTCTACAGCTACTTGTATTACTCCGATATCGACAGTCAACGACTTGCGACTAAGATCGGCGAAGAAGAATACAACGTCGTGGTGCCCATCTTCGGTTTTGAGAAGGTCATCCCGAAAGAGGGCAAAGAAGTCGAGCCGATAACAGCCGAGGAGTCAGCGAGAGAGATCGCGAAATAC
This sequence comes from Pyrinomonadaceae bacterium, assembly GCA_036375155.1. Classification (GTDB taxonomy): domain Bacteria; phylum Acidobacteriota; class Blastocatellia; order Pyrinomonadales; family Pyrinomonadaceae; genus OLB17. Next base: position 3,753 of record DASUSJ010000203.1, on the reverse strand, counting down.
GCTGATTTCTATCAGAACGCTCATCCGGCGGCAGAGTCCGCTCCAAAGCTGGATTACATCGTCGTCGAGACCGCATCTGCTTTCGAATTTAAGAATATTGATCGATGGTACGAACGCTTCGCGTCTGCCGACTTGGGCCGGTATACGGTTTACCGGCTCCGGGCGCGGTTCTAGCTTTACAATTTTCAGTTAGAAAGCGCTCCGTGTAGACAGGGGATTTCCCTGTTACATCGCGCCGCAGGCTGACGCTACGTTTTTCTTTCTGAACTTCCGTCGTGATTCGACCGCTCGCAAAGTTATTTCGGTAGTGTTCTAATCCTGTGGTGTTTTGGCAATTCGAGCAATCCATTCAATAAGTAGCGAAAACAACAAACTTATCAAGTATAGAATTGCCGCATTAAGAAAGAGGCAGAATGCATACAAGGAAATGCTCGCGATCGCGAGTCGCGGAACAACATCGCCAAGTGCGTCAAAGAGTATGAAGCTCCACGGCATCGCCAAAATCATCAGGGCAAGACCGGACATTCCGTGAGGGTCAGGCTTCATCATGATTGAAATTATTGCCACGCAAGAAAAAAGCAAATACGCGCCGGCAATAAACATTCCGATTTTTGATTCGAATGATTTAAGCGCCATTTGGATCGCCACACTCACATCCTTTGTAACGTTCAGTAAATCTCGCCGAATCCAAAAATCGTTTTCGTTATTCCAGCCGCCACTGCCGGAGTCGCATCGCTCAAAGTTTTATGCGAACGGCAGAAACTATAATAAGCGAAATAGACTGCCAGCAATGCAGTTCAGGTTTTCCCACTTCTTACTGTTATCTCTTTTCTCTTGACAGCACGGAAATCAATCGGGTTTACTTGAATGTGGCTACGGGATAGGCACCCTGTCTGGACTTCATCCCTGAAGTATACAGTCCCTTCCATCTTGCGATAGAGTGCCTCGATTTTGTCTCCAAGAAGTAATCCAAATGATTGGCACGATTCTCTTCCGTCATTCAAGAACGAAAGTGTCCGCGTTGTTGCTGCTGCTCTGTCTGAGCGCAGTTACGCTTGTTGCGCCTCGTACGGCCTCGCTGTCATCGTCGGGAGCTACCCGATCCTTTGGTTTCAGTCAGGGTCAGCCAAGCGTCACATTTACCGGCCTAAGGCACTATGGCAGGGTCGAAGGTACTGCCGTCGTCCCCGTGACTGCGAGCGATGACGTCGGCGTATCGCGCGTGGAGCTTTACGTTGAGGGGCAGCTTATCTCAGCCGTCGATATCGTACCGAACCTTCCGCTGGTAGTTGTCCCGTTTGTCTGGAACACACTAACCGTAGCAAACGGTAAACACATTCTGATCGCCAAGGCTTTCGATGCCGCGGGCAACTCTGAGACAAAAGCCATAATTCTGACTGCGCGGAATTTCAGTAGTCCAACCCCAACACCGACGCCGACTCCGTCGCCTTCACCGACACCGACACCGCCAACGGGAAACAACATCACAATAAACCCGTCGGTGACCTATCAAACAATGTCGGGCTGGGAAGCGACGAGCCAGGCGGGACAACTCGAAGCAGTGTCCTGGAATGTCTACAGAAACAGCCTCCTGGATCAGGCCGCCAATGACCTCGGGGTCAATAGAATTCGAGTGGAGTTGGTGAGCAGTGTGGAAAATCCTACGGATTACTATGCCCAGTGGAGAGCCGGTCAGATAACGACGTCTCAGTATCTGGCTAAACGATACGAGATCGTAAACGACAATGCGGATCCAAATGTAGTTAATGTCGGAGGATTCAAGTGGTCGTCCCTCAACGAAGTTTTCGATGACCTCGTCATTCCACTTCGCCAGCGCCTCCAGGCAAGGGGTGAGACTCTATGGGTAAGTATTTGTTACGTCGATTTTGGTCCGTCGACATTCGAGCATAAGACCAACCCAGCTGAGTACGGTGAGTTGGTAAGGGCAGCTTACAACCACATTCAGACCAGATACGGGTTCCCGCCCGATAGCTGGGAGGTGATCTTGGAGCCGGATACCACCGCCGCCGCCTGGTCTTCGGTACAAGTTGCACAGGCAATCAACGCAGCAGGGCAACGACTTACCGCCGGCGGCTTCTCGCCGCGATTTATAGCTCCGTCGACTACTAGTGCAGCGAATACACCGGGGTATATCGATCAGATCGCTCAGACTCCAGGTGCCATGCAATACGTGACTGAATTCTCTTATCACCGCTACTGCTGCGCATCAGACGAGATTCTCCAAATGATCGCGAACCGGGCCGTACAACATAACAAGCAGGTCGGCATGCTCGAGTGGATAGGGGCAGACTATAACACCCTACATCAGGATATTAAGTTGGCGAGAGCCTCATCATGGCAGCAATATACTCTTGCATTTCCCGGCGTACCTGATAATGGAGCCCAGTACTACCTCATCAATGAGTCGAACCCTAGTAATCCCGTCATCACTCTCGGAAGCCGCACAAAAATACTTCGTCAATACTTCAAGTTTATCAGGAGCGGGGCTCGGCGGATTCAGGCAATGACGGGGAACGCGAGCTTCGATCCGCTCGCGTTTATGAACCCGGACGGAAAATACGTAGTTGTAGTTAAGGCGTCTTCGTCAGGTACATTCAATGTCCATAATTTGCCGGCCGGAACCTACGGGATCAAGTACTCGACCGGTACACAGTACGATGTCAATTCAGCCGATGTGTCGATCGGCTCCGGCCAGTCCGTTCCCGCCACGATTCCGGCCTCAGGCGTCATCACGATTTACAGACGCTGACTCGATTGAGTGTTTTGATGTGTATGCTGGGGGTTCTGAGTTGTTAGACTCTGAAACGGAGCGACAAACCTGAGCCAGGTTTAAGGCAAAGCTGTGCTTACTTCACTGCTTTGGCCGCGACGACCTCAGGTCGGTCGGTTTGAGGGGAAGTCGCCCGAGCCCTGTACGGAATATGCTGGGACCTGATATTGCGATGATAACGGGAAAGCTGATACGGCTGGGCGCCCTTGCTCGCTCCCGGTCAAGAGAGTTGCCGACATTTTGCCCGGCACTCTAACCTTTTCCATCCTTCACGCAAGCAATTGAGCCGTCGAAACACCGACTGCACGTCAAGCAACTTCCTCACCCCTTCCGCTTGAACTGCTCATCGTAGTTCGTGATATTCCGCTTCGATCCAGACTTTCGAGCCCACGGAAATTAGACTTCAGATCTAACGAAGTGTTCACTCGCCGTTAGTAAAGCGTTGCTGCTTGAAGGGTAACGTTGCTCTTGTTATTGAATACCTGGTTCGCCGTCCATGTCACCGTCAGCGTCTGCCCCGCACTCGCCGCCTGATAGTTCAGCGTGTAGACAAGGTTTGTCGTCGCCGTCGGGTTGACCGGTGTGGTGTCGATGTAAACCGGTGCACTCCCGTCGCTGAGACTCGCCTCGAAACGTCCCCCCGCTGCCCAAAGCCCGACATACATCTTCAGCGTCCGCGAAAGCGTGTCGGCCGCGACCGTCACCTGATAGCCGTTGTTCAACCCTCTCATTGAAAGGCCCGTCGAAACGTTGCTCGCCGAAGCCGTCGGTGTGCCGTCGGTCCACGAATAGAGCGTAGTGTTGTTGCCGAACTGCTGCGCCTGGCGGTTGCCGACCTGCGCAAAGTTGCTGATCTGAGAAGCGACACCGGCCTTATGATTGAAGCTCGTCCCGGAGAGACCCCAATGTGCCCAGTCGGTCGTGCCTTCTGCCGATAGATCCAATGCACCTGTTGGCATCGA
>DASUSJ010000202.1:0-14440 GCA_036375155.1 Pyrinomonadaceae bacterium | reverse complement strand
AGTTCCGGATAATCAACTTGAGCTTGGGAACTACAAAGCCTCACTTCTTCGCACCGCTGCACGACCTGCTTGATCGTGCTTACCAGGCCGGCTGCGTCGTCGTCGCCGCGGCGAACAACCTGCCGCAACCCAGCTATCCCTCGGTCTTTTCGTCATCGCTGATATCGGTAATAAAGAGCGCCGAGATGGACCCCCTCAATTTCGGATTCAATTTCGGCGAGGTGATAGAGATGACCGCTCCGGGCGTGAATGTCCGCACGACATGGCCGAACGGTGGTTATCGCAATCTCACCGGAAACAGTTTTGCCTGCCCGCATGTCGCCGGAGTAATTGCGTTGATCCTTGAAACTTATCCGGGGCTGACACCTTTCCAGGTAAAGTCCGCGTTATACGCGATCTCACGCAGCAATTGACGCGGATAATGTCTGGGCTGTAAATACCATACGCTGAGCGCAAAAAAAGGACGCTTCCCACCCTAGAAAAGAAGCGTCCGTAAAACGCGTAGTAGAACCGCGATGAATCAAAAGGAATTCGCGGTTAGCGTAACATCGGCTATTTCAACACTTCGGTACGGCCGCATACAGTCGTAGAAAAAATGTGACTGCGAGGATCGGACGCACACCCGCGGCGTATAGTGGTGCGGATCGCCCGCACATCCCGGACATCGCAGTTTTTGCTTTTTAAGGGTCAAAATGATTTTATAAACACTACTAAGTCTATGTCTGAAGCCTTCAAATTACCGCCGCTGGATATCGAAGAATACTCACTTGGAAACGGTCTGCGAGTCGTGCTGAATCGTGACGATGCTGTACCCGTCGTCGCGGTCGCCGTTTACTACAACGTCGGGTCGCGGAACGAGCGCGAAGGGCGCACCGGGTTTGCTCATCTCTTCGAGCACATGATGTTTCAGGGCTCGGAGAACGTGAAGAAGGCAGAGCACTTCCAGTTCATTATGAAGGCCGGCGGTACGATGAACGGCACTACCTCGAGTGAACGTACGAACTATTTCGAAACGCTCCCTGCCAATCAGTTACCTCTTGCGTTGTGGCTCGAATCCGACCGCATGCGTTCTCTGGCAGTTACACAGGAAAATCTTGACAACCAGCGCGAGGCGGTAAAAGAGGAAAAGCGTCTTCGGTATGACAACCAGCCTTACGGACCGATCTTTGATTTGATCAACGAGATGATCTACCGGAACTTCGCAAACTCGCATTCGACCATCGGTTCCATGGAGCATCTGGATGACGCTACGGTCGAGGACGTACAGGAGTTCTTCCGGATCTACTATGCACCGAATAATGCTGTTCTCGTGATCTCCGGGTCGTTCGAAACGGCGGCAGCCAAGGATCTTGTCGAGACATACTTTGGTGATATACCTTCCCAGCCGGCCCCGCCGGAACTCGACGTTTCCGAACCAAAGGAAGTTGCACAGACCTACCGCGAGTGGGAGGATAAGCTTGCTCCTTTTCCAGCTTTCTTGATCGGTTGGAAGATACCTCAGCGACGAACTCCGGACTTTTACGCTCTATACCTGGCGGGCAAGCTGCTTTATGACGGCGACAGCTCCCGGCTTTATCAGAAATTGGTGAAAGGTGAGGAGTCGGTTATTCAGCTATTCGGGTTTACGGATGAGCGGCGCGGACCTTCCAGCATTTTCGTCGGCGCGATACCAAAACCTGAAAAGGATCTCAGCCGCATACGCGACATCATCATGACCGAGATCCGGGATGTCGCCGCTAACGGCCCAACAGCGGACGAGATGCAAAAGCTGCACAACCAGCTTATTAACGACGCGGTGCGCATGCGGCAATCCTCAATGTCCCGAGCGCAGCACATAGCCGAATACGCTCTTTACGATGGCGATCCCTCTTTGATCAACGCGGAACTGGACGACTTGCTCAGCGTCACCCCCGAGCAAATTCGAAACGCCGTTCAGAATTACCTGAATACGGACAACCGAGCGCTCCTGGATATAGTGCCCGCAGGTAAGGGATAGGACCCGACAGCTTGACGCGCCGATCTCCAACACTTTTGATTTCGATTTTATGACGCAAGCAATTCGCAAAACCGCACCGGGAGCTCTTGAGCCCGTGCCATTTCACATCCCGAAACCGTACAGCACGCGCCTTGCCAACGGGCTGAAGGTCGTGATTCTCGAGGACCGCCGGCTGCCGCTGGTGAGCTACCGGCTGGGTTTCTTAGCAGGTGACGTGAACGATTCGAGTGACCGGATCGGTGTTACGTCGGCGATGGCATCCATGGTCACTGAGGGGACCGTCACCTATTCAAGCAAAGCTCTGGCGGAAAAGATCGAGCGTTTGGGTGCCAGCATCTCAGCTAGCTCGTCCGAAGATTTCACGATAATTGCTGCATCGTCGCTTTCGATCTATTCGTCGGATATTCTGGAATTGGTCGCCGAGCTCATTTTTCGTCCGACGTTTCCTGAGAACGAGTTGGACCTTTACAAGCGAAACGCGCTCGAGAATCTAAAGTTCCAGCGCTCGCAGCCAAATTTTCTTGCTAACGAACAGACCGCCCGCATTCTCTACGGCGAGCATCCGTATTCAAGGATCTCGCCGTCGCCGGCGGACATCGAAAAACTCACGCGACAAGCCCTCACCGACCGACACGCCGAACTTATCGCCCCCAATAATGCGATATTGATCGCTGTTGGTGATATCGAGCGGGATGAATTTCTTGCAGAGCTGGAAGACAAGTTCGGCGCGTGGGCACCGGCTGAACAGGTCGTGACCCCGCCTGCGGAACCGCCAACCCGAGCAGCTCGAACGCTTACGATCGTCGATCGCCCGGGGTCTGCACAGGCTAACATCGTGCTTGCCAATATCGCGATGGAGCGAAACAATCCGGACTATTTTCCCGCGATCGTGATGAACCAGGTTCTTGGGGCAGGCGCTTCATCTCGGGTATTCATGAACCTTCGGGAAGACAAGGGGTATACCTACGGTGCATACACACGGCTTGACGCGAGACGCCTGGCTGGAGATTTCGAGGCTACGGCTGAGGTGCGAACGGCCGTTACCGGAGACTCGCTGCATGAATTCTTCTACGAGCTTGATCGGATCCGAAACGAGCGGGTCAGTGACGATGAGCTTGCTGATGCGCAGAACTTTCTAACTGGTGTCTTTCCCATACGTGCCGAGACGCAAGAGGGCCTCACGAACCTAATCGTAAATCAGGAGCTTTACGGGCTGCCGGACGATTACCTTCAAACATATCGCGAAAACGTGAGCGCCGTGACGGCTGATGATGTCCTGCGTGTGGCGAACAAGTATATCTGGCCGGAGCGGCTGGCGATCGTCGTGGTCGGCGACGCGGGAGAAGTGCTACCGCAGATCCGAAAGTACTCCGATCAGATCGAGGTATTCGATACGGAAGGTAATCCACTGGAACTCGCCAGCTTTGAAGCGGATCGCGGGATACCACCGGAAAACGTTAGCGGGAACTGGGAGTTGAACGTTGATTTTCAGGGTCAGGCGGTACAGATCACGATGGCGATCGAGCAGAATGCAGCCGATATCTCGGGGACGATTGAAACGATTCTTGGTAGCGGAAGCATTCGTGAGGGACGGGTACAAGGCAGCAGGGTTCACGCAACTGCCAGTACCGAGATCCAAGGACAGGCTGTGGATTTTGTGATCACCGGTGCGGTCGACGGTGACGAGATGACCGGAACTCTATCGACCGATGTCATCCCCGATTCGCTGGCATTCGCAGGAAAGCGGAAACTTTAGGCTCGTTCGAAATCCGTTTCGACCGCTATCTGCTCTTCACCCTCCGGCGACACATTGTACATAACGTACCGGAAAGCATCACCGTTTTGTAGAATCTCCGTTCGCCAGCCCCAGTCCGGGTGTTCCGGTACGGCATAATGTCCCGTCACAGAGATCGCGTTCGGTTCTCGGAAGGCACCATTGCAAAGCATCAGCGTGTCTTTGGAATGCCATGAGTCAGTCCATACCGCTTGAACCTCCTCACAATCGGGATCGCATCCGAGAATTAGCATGCCTTCCTGAGGTTCGCCTTCGAAGGCCCACGTGTATTCGATCGAAAGGAATTGCCCGTTCATCTTAGAACTTACCGTTGCTTTCGAGTCCGACCTTTGAACCGGCACCGCCATCCACGGCACATGCAGTACGTTTGTTCCTCTCCAGTCACCAACTAACGCAACGAGTCTGTCGCTAATGCTCATACGGTTAGATTACCTGCCTTGGACTTTGGCGAAATTATAACACTCGTCAAATGAGGACTCACAAACGAGTTGGAATGAGGATGTTTTGAGTTGTGAGTGAGGTTTTCTGCTTCTGCTAAGAAACAGGACGGGTCTTTCACAACTCAAAACATTATGGTGTGGGAGCAAGGTAGTTAGCCCGCCTTCTTCAACGGCGGCGTAGCCGAAGAATTACTTTTCTGCATTTCTTGCAAATGCTGTATAAGTGCTGACGCCGCTCGCTTCGTGAGTTCGTCAGTCGAACAACTCATAACCGAATTGCACTCCTCGTCCGGATCGATATTCAGCTCGCGGGCGATGGCCCGGATCATACCAAGCTGTTTTGCGGTCACCAATTCCCCAAGGCTGCGCGCAACCGGATTTGAGGGAAAATCATCTCCTCCATCATTCGGTGATGCCGAACCTTCACGCTCGATTGCTTCAGATTCTTTTTTGTATAACTCGCGAGCAATTCCGAACTTCACCGCCGCGCGCTTTAACGCATCGTGCTCTGCTTTCTTGATACCCATCTCACTTTGGGCAAGACCGGTTCCGATTCCTTCTCGAGTCACCCCGTCGATTGTGATCGCGACCGTCACCGTCATAAGATCACCGATTTGTCTGATGTCTTTGACCGTGTGGGCCCAGTTGGGTGCAGTCTCGTCGAGAATGTCCGCGACAGTATGCCACTCAACGTAGTCCACCATTTGGACGTTACCATTCCGATCCCGCCAACCTTCACGCTGTTTTATGAGATTTGGATCGACATGTTTTTTCAATTCGCGAAGCGTATTTGAGAATTCAAGCACGTTGCTGCGCGGTTCGAAGTCCTCAGATGCTGGGACCGCCGCTTCTTCGATTTCAGTGAGATTATTTCGTTTCATTTTCTGGTCTCCATGTTTATTCTCGACACGATCCAGCTCGACCTTTGGCGAGGCCGCTTGTCTGTATGCGGTCTCCTCGGACTTCGCTTGATCGGTCGTCTGTTCGCCGCGCTCAGACCGGCGCGACTCAGTGTTATTGCTTGCACCTTCCGAATTTTCGAGTGAAGCTGTTGCAGTCAATTCAGGCCTAGCAGACGGCTCCGTGTTCTTGTCCATCAAAGCGAACTTAACGGCCAGAATGTGTTCGCACCGAGTTGGGCTACCCGATTGGAGTGCGCTGGAGAATTCTGTGCAGTCGCAGACCACGTTATTTGTCTCATTCCGCCAAACCCTATTCGATTTTTGATTTGCCTTTACAGAGGGAGAAGACACCGTAAAATGATCTCCGACGCGAGTTACGAGTCCCATGCCGGCTATCGCTTTCGCCCGTCGTTCCTTCAGATCTGTCTGGAAGCTAGTAACATTCATTTCTCGTATGTCCTATCTATGAAACATTGTACCAATAGGTGAGCTTTGTTGCAAGCATGAAACGGGGTGTTGCATTTAAAATTTTGGTGTGCTATGTTTTATCCGTGAAATGCGATTTCCACCCATGACACTTCTTTGGAGGAAGGAACTATGGCTGACAGAACCGACAATTTTATAAACACTGTAGAACTTGGCAGGGCTATTAAAAGGCGAAGGGAAGAGCTTGGGCTAAGTCTTCGCGATGTAGCGGATGTGACAAAAGTCTCAGCGTCGACGCTTTCCAGGATCGAGAACGGAACGGGCAAGCCCGACGCGGATAATATCGCTAGGCTCACGGGGTGGCTCGATATGCCTATTGATCGGGTGATGAGTAAGCAGACGACGGACGTGGAACCAGTGGTTTATTATCCACATGAGGCTACACCCGAGATCGTTGAGGCACACCTGCGGGCAGACAAAAAATTAACTCCGGAAACGGCCAAAGCGCTTTCCGAGCTGTTCCGAGTGGCCTATAAGCAATTCAGCAAGCCGGGCGAGCAGTGAAAACCTCCCTCAAAGTGGGAATTTAGGGTTGAATCATACTATTTTCGAGTAGCCAAACCTTATGTTTAATCAAACCTCGAATGAGATCGGTGACCGTGGGTTCGCCGTCGACACAACCTTCGTACTCTTCTTTCTGGCCGTAGATTTCGGGCAGTCCGCGTTGTTGTTCGGAGCCGACTCTGCCTTTTCACTGTTCACGTTGAGCCTGCTACTGGTTTTGCCTTACTTTCTGCCGTCCGAGGCCGAAAAGCCTGCATTTCTGGAATGGCTGGCCGGACGCGGGTTGATCGCGGCGTTTGCCGTTGGCCTCGGAATGATGTTTCGACAGTCACTTGGCGTGGTTTTTCCAGAGGCTTTTAGATTTTTACCGATGACGTTTGTCATCCTAACGGCCATGTTAAGCTGCTACTTGCAGTTCTATGCTATGATTAGGTTTCGTTTGGCGAGATAGGCAAAAGGCGTCGAACTGAAACAGAATCCGCGTATGTTCGGGACATACGCGGATTCGTCTTTTTGGATGAAAAGCTAGGCAATAAGCTCCGTAGCCAGTTCAACGCTCTCAGCATCATCAGAGGTGAGCAAGGCGTGGATCCTTTTGACCTGTGTCGCCAGTTCAGCAAACTGAGCGGGTGTTAAGGCTTGTGCTCCATCGCAAAGAGCCTCTTGCGGCTGCGGGTGCACCTCGATGATAAGGCCATCGGCTCCGACGGCGACAGCGGCGCGGGCCATCGGATTTACTAAATAATTGTGTCCCGTACCATGAGACGGGTCGACGATGATAGGGAGATGGGTCAGGCGGTGAACGGCGGGGACTATCGATAGGTCCATCGTGTTCCGTGCGTGATCTGAAAAGGTCCGGATGCCGCGTTCGCAGAGAATCACGTCGTAATTTCCCTCAGCCATAATGTATTCGGCCGCGAGAAGGAATTCGTCTAGCGTCGCCGAAAGGCCCCGTTTCAGAAGAACCGGTTTCCGAGTTTGCCCGACATACTTCAGAAGCGCAAAATTCTGCATATTTCGTGCGCCAATCTGAATGCAGTCTCCGTATTTCTCGACAAGATCGACGCCGTGCTCGTCCATTGCTTCGGTCACAATGTTCAGCCCGAAACGCTCCCGAACATCCGCCAGAATCTTCAACCCATCTTCGCCTAACCCCTGAAACGCGTACGGAGACGTCCGCGGCTTGAACGCACCGCCGCGGAAGAACTTTGCGCCGCTTGCCGCAACGGCTTCAGCACTTGCAAGTACCTGTTTCTCATTCTCGACGGCACATGGGCCCGCAATCATGGCTAAGTCTCCGCCGCCTATCGATGAGCGTCCGACTTTAACGATCGAACTGTCGGGCCGCAAGTCCCTGGAAATGAGCTTGTAGGGTTTTGTGACTCTGATCGCATCGGCGACGCCTGGCAGGTTTTCGAAATGAGCCGGATCGACGGCGGTTTTGTTTCCCGTGATACCGATGGCCGTGCGGTTTTCACCAGGCATCGCGTGACCTCTGAGGCCGAGGGCTTCTATAACTTCAAGGACCCTGTCGATCTCGGTCGGGGTCGCGTCAGATTTCATTACGATGAGCATAAAAAGATGATGACTCCGGTGTCCGGCAAAACTAAAACTCTAAAGTTCCGCTCCACTTTTTGCAAACGGTGGCAAAAGCCTGTGCATAAAGCCCTCGACGGCGTTGACGACACTTTCGCTAGGGGCTTTCTCGATCTCGCTGACGATCGCAGAACCCACAACGGCTGCGTCAGCGTAACGCCATACATCCGCAATTTGCTCGAGCGTCGAGATCCCGAAACCGACCGCGACCGGGAGGTTCGTGATCTTCCTGCATCGCTCGACGAGTAGCTCAGCTTCCGCGCTAACGCTCGCTCGTGCTCCGGTGACTCCAGCGCGTGACACTGCGTAAAGAAATCCGCTTGATCTCCCGGCGATTTCCCGCAGCCTCACGTCCGTGGTTGTCGGAGCGACCAATGAGATCAAATCAAGGCCGTCCCCGGCCAGGGTCTGAGCGAATGCCGACGCTTCCTCATCAACTGCGTCCGTGATTAGCATTGCATCGACACCTGCGACGGCCGCGTCTCGACTGAGTCGAGCGAACCCATATCGCAGCAGCGGATTAAGATAACTGAACAGCACTATCGGAACCTCGACGCTCTCCCGCGTCCGCCTTACAAGATCGAGGATCTCCGAAAGATTCACACCGTTTGCGAGTGCGCGCTGTGACGAACGCTGGATCGTCGGTCCGTCGGCAACCGGGTCGCTAAATGGAACTCCCAACTCAATGACGTCCGCGCCCAACTCTGCAAGCTTCAAAACTATTGCTAGTGATGATTCGAGATCCGGATCACCCGCCGTGACGAAAGGTACGAATCCTTTCCGTTTCTCGCGTCCCAGCCTGTGAAATTGGTCCGCGATGCTACTCATCTGCACCACCTAAAGCTTCCGCGACAGTCGTCACATCCTTGTCACCCCGGCCGGAGAGGTTGACCACAATTACAAAATCTTGGGGCATATCAGGAGCCATCTTTACCACAAGTGCGATCGCGTGCGACGACTCCAGCGCGGGGATAATCCCTTCGCTCGCAGAAAGAAGCTGAAATGCGCTCAAAGCTTCTTCATCCGACGCGGAAACGTATTCGATACGTCCCTGGTCGTGGAGGTAAGCGTGCTCCGGGCCGACGGATGCGTAATCGAGCCCTGCCGAAATCGAATGCGTCGCCGCGATCTGCCCGTCTTGGTCTTGAAGCACATAGCTCTTTGTCCCCTGCAAGACACCCGTACTACCGCCTCCCAGGAATCGAGCGGCATGGCTGCCCAGCTCGATGCCAGTACCGCCGGCTTCCACACCGATCATCCTCACATCGTCGGCGAGAAATTCATAGAATAGGCCGATCGAGTTCGAACCGCCACCGACACACGCGACAAGAACATTCGGCAAACCGCCTTCCGTCGAAAGGATCTGCCTTCGTGCTTCTCGTCCGATTACACTCTGAAAGTCCCGGACCATGAGAGGGTACGGGTGTGGCCCGAGTGCGGACCCGAGCAGATAGTACGTCGTCCCAACGTTGGTCACCCAGTCACGCAGAGCTTCGTTTATCGCATCCTTCAATGTGCGTGAGCCGGAATCTACACCGCGGACTTCGGCGCCCAGAAGGCGCATCCGAAAGACATTCAGCTCCTGCCGCCTCATGTCTTCCGTGCCCATGTACACAACGCACTCCATACCAAACAACGCACAAACGGTCGCGGTGGCAACACCGTGCTGCCCGGCGCCGGTTTCGGCAATGATCCGCTTTTTTCCCATTCGTCGAGCAAGCAATATCTGGCCGAGGCAATTATTGATCTTGTGCGCTCCGGTGTGATTCAGATCTTCACGCTTCAAGTAGATCTTCGCGCCGCCTAATGTCTCGGTAAGTCTCTTCGCGAACGTCAAAGGCGTCGGCCGACCGGAATAGTCTGTAAGCAGGGAATTCAGCTCCGCTTGAAATTCGGGGTCGTGCTTCACCTCCGAGTATGCAGCCGACAATTCATCAAGCGGGGCAACCAGCGTCTCCGGAACGAACCGGCCACCGTATTCCCCCCAGTATCCACGCTGATCGGGTTCATAACTCATATCGCGCTTTTTGCGTTTCGAATGAACGCCTCTACTTTTGCCCGAACCTTTTTTCCTTTTTCCACCTCAACACCGCTGCAAACATCAACACCGAACGGCCGTACGGTTCTTACCGCGTCCGCTACGTTTTCCGGTGTGAGGCCGCCCGCCAAATAGAACTTCGGAAACAGCTTGCCAAATCCTGAAGCGATCGACCAGTCGAATGTTTTCCCCGAGCCGCCGAAATCGCTCACGTATGTATCAAGCAGAAAAGCATCGACCTGATAGCTCAGGGCGATCGAGGCATCGAAATCTGTATTGACGTGCAAGACCTTCATCACTCGTGCCCGGCAAACTTTTACAACTTCTTCGACGAAACTCGGCGTTTCGCCGCCGTGAAGCTGGACTTCGCCGACACCGCTGATCGAACAAGCTTTTTCTATGTCTCCGACAGCAGCTTTGACAAAGACTCCGACCTTACCCACCTCAGCGGGCAATCTCTGGATAATCTTTTTAGCAAACTCAGGCCGAATGTACCGGGGACTCCTTTCGTAGAAATTGAATCCGAGCACATCGGCCCCGCATTGTACCGCGGTCTGAGCGTCTTCCAGATTCGTTATGCCGCATATCTTTACCTTGACCGTCATTCTTTTGAGTTAACTCTACAGTTGATACCTACGTGATCTCGTAGTTTGCGTCGCGGATAACTTCCTCATTTCGCATCAGCCGCCGGAGACTCGCCTGCGGATCATCGCTTCGCATCAAAGTCTCGCCGATAAGAAAGCCCCGGTATCCGAGCCGAGCGAGCTCCGCAATATCGCGGTGCGACCCTAATCCGCTTTCGGAGATGAGCGTCACGTCCTGGGGTGCGATCTCGCCAAGCTGTCGAGACACATCCAGCGAGACCTCAAATGTTTTGAGATTTCGATTATTCACCCCGATAAGTTTTGCACCGGAGTCTAGAGCGACCCGCATTTCCTGCGATGTGTGAACCTCGACAAGTGCGTCCATTCCCAGATCGTTCTCCACGAGTGAACGCAAACGCCCCAGGTCATCGGCATTCAAACCCCCGACGATCAGCAGGATCGCGTCAGCCCCGGCAAGTGCGGATTCGTAAACCTGAAAATCGTCGAAAATAAAGTCCTTCCGTAAGATCGGAAGTGAAACTTCTTCGCGCACCGCCAGCAGATCATCGAGCGACCCTTTGAAGAAATCTTCCTCGGTCAAGACGGAAATCGCGGCGGCACCTCCCGATCGGTAAGCACGCGCTATCGCAGATGGGTCTACGCCGTCGTTGATCACACCCTTTGATGGGGAGGCCCGCTTGAATTCAGCGATTACATTTATACGTTCTTGCGAGTCGAGCGCGCGCCGAAAACGGTGCGACGTTCCTTTCTGACGCAGATCACGGGCCATTACGGCGAGCCGCTCAAGGTCCACTCCGCGTTTTGCAGCGTCGACGCGACTACGTTTGACCTCGAAGATCTGCCCAAGAATAGTCTTCATTCCTTTGTCGCTTTTGCTAACTGATGCAGCTTTTCCGATGCACGTCCGTCTCTGATGCTCTGGGTCGCAACGAACGCGCCGTCCGTCACTTCACCGAAATGACCACACAAATAGAACGCGGCCGATGCGTTCAAGATCGTAATGGATTCGGCGACTTGTTCCTGCTGCTGTCCGGCGAGCACGGCCCGAATGATCTCCGCGCTTTCGGTCGCGGATCGGACACAAATATCGTCGGCCGGTTGTGATCGTTGTCCAAAATCTTCAGGCACGATCTCGAACATGTTTACCGATCCATTCTCCACTTCGGCCACTAGTGTTGGTCCGGTCAAAGATATCTCATCGAGGCCGTCGGCTCCGTGAACGATCCAGGATTTGTTCGTTCCCAGGCGCGCTAGAGCGTTCGCCATTTTTTCGACAAGGCTTTCACTCCAGACGCCGATCAGCTGATGCGGTGCACCCGCCGGATTACACAACGGGCCGACGCAGTTGAATATCGTCGGGAAACCGAGGCCGCGACGGACCTTTGCAAGTATCGGTGAAAGTCGATGAAAGTTCGGGGCAAACATGAAACATATGCCGAGCTCATTCAGGCAGCGGGCCGCGGTCGCTGCGTCAACGGCCGGCTCGACTCCCAAGGCGGACAATACGTCTGCGCTGCCAGTATTACTTGTAGCCGCGCGATTGCCATGCTTCGCAACGGGAACGCCCGCACCGGCGACAACAAACGCGGATGCGGTGGATACGTTGAACGTTTTGTTTCGGCTGCCGCCTGTCCCGACGATGTCGACAACCCTTTGTTGATTTGTTTTGATCTTTACGCACCGATCGCGCATTATGCGTGCGATCGCGTAAATCTCATTCTCAGTTATACCTTTTCGGTCCCACGCCCGAAAGACACCGGCGAGAAGGGATTCGTCGGGCTCCTCGATCAAAGCGTCCAGAAAAAGCTCGGCATCGTCGTGGTGAAGGTCACGACCGTCGTGAAACGCGCCGCTGTATTTTCTGAGTAACGTGCTCATCCGACTTTGGTCTCAGCCATCTCTATCGCTTTTAGCAGGGCCCGGGCCTTGTTGATGGTTTCCTCGTACTCCTTCTCCGGGATTGAATCTGCAACGATACCTGCTCCTGCCTGGACCTTTGCAACACCATTTTCCAAAACCATCGTTCGGATCGCGATGCACATATCCATATTTCCGCCGTAATCAAAGTAACCGACAGCTCCCGCGTACAGCCCGCGCTCGGTCGGCTCCATCGAATTGATTATCTGCATTGCCCTAACTTTAGGAGCACCCGAAACAGTGCCGGCAGGGAAGCATGCGGCGAGTGCGTCAAAGCGGTCTAGCTCCGGACGGAGCCTTGCAGATAGGTAACTAACAAGATGCTGGACGTGAGAGTACTTCTCGACATTCATCAGATTCTCTACCTTTACCGTCCCGTACTCCGCAACCCGGCCAAGATCATTTCGTCCCAGATCGACCAGCATCAGATGTTCGGCGACTTCTTTTTTATCACCACGCATCTCGTCCGCAAGCTGTAGATCTTGGCTCGCATCTTTGCCACGAGGGCGCGTACCCGCAATCGGACGATACTGGAGTGCTCGATCAATGCTTTTGACAAGCATTTCAGGCGAGGAGCCGATCACAGCCCTATCCCGCATCTGCAGGAGGAACATGTACGGCGAAGGATTCAGCGAACGCATCGCCCTGTAGATCGAAACTGGATGCGCAGACGTCGGCTTAGAAAAACACTGCGAGATAACGACCTGATAACACTCGCCCGCTCGGATGAGTTCCTTTATCTCGCCAACTGCGTCTTCAAACTTGTCTTTTGTCCAGTTTGAAGTCACAGCATCTGCGGGCGGCGTTCCGGCTTCGGGCAATTCGACAGGACCAGTCTCGATGATCTTGCGGATAGCCGCGGTTCGGGTACGCGCAGCGTCCAGGGTCCGTTCGCGGCTACGCTCGCCATCCAGAGATACCAGCGAAATTATCTTGATCGCTTGACGAGCATGATCAAATGCGACCACGGTACGGAAAAACATAAACTCCGCATCACTGCCGGAATTGTTCCGCCGGGGTACGGTATCTTCGAACCATCCCGCACAGCCGAAGCCGAGATACCCGACCGCGCCGCCAATGAGCGGCGGAAGCTCCTCTGAGGTTTCAATTTCGACATGGGAGAAATGATCGCGGAGAAAGTTGAACATCGGCATCTTAACGATCCGCTCGCCATCCCTGTCTTTGATCGTTACCGAAGTGTCGTTGCCGCTCACAACCGTCTCCGGGTCGGCCCCGATGAAGGAATAGCGGCCGAGCGATTCACCACCTTCAACGGATTCCAGGAGGAACGAATTTCTCGCCGCGGCGGCGAGCTTTAGGTATACGCCCAGCGGTGTGATCAGATCGGCCGGCATCGTTTCGATGACCGGGACCATTCGTGTCCTTTTGGTTTTCTCGAGATCATTCATCGCAAAAACAAAAACGCCGCCCAAGGTTTGAAGGCGGCGTTCCGAAAGACTCGAACTCTAGAATTGTGAACGATATTATTATCGTCAAATCCCCATCAAGCCAGACACCGCAGACGATTGCCAGCGCCAAACAAAGTCGGCCCGCCATTCGCTACCTGCGATGCTCGCATGAAAGTTCATGACAAATCTTGTAACAAATCCCTGATGAGTGTGTCAATCACATTTTCGCCGGAACCTGGATGCCCATCGTGTCCAGGGCGGCAGTCAGCGACCGCCGTACAGCGTCGGCGACGCAAAGCAATACCGCGCGCTTCGACGGATCCTTTTCCGGAAGGATCTTGTGATTGTGATAGAAGAGATTGAACTGCTTCGCGAGATTGAAAGTGTATTTCGCAAGGATAGCCGGCTCGTTCGCCGAAGCTGATTGGGCGACAGTTTCTTCCAACCGCGATGCCAGCGTGAGCATCGCCCATATCTCGTCGGCTTCTGAGCCTGAGATCACGGCAGCCGTCCTGTTTTTGTCTTTCGCAATTTCAATTGCACTGTCGAGGCTTTCACCGTTCTCGGCAAGCTTCCGGAAAATGGAGTTGGCTCGTACCGCCGAGTACTGGCAAAAGCAGCCGGTCTCTCCCTCAAAAGAAAGGGCTTCCTTAAAGTCGAAGACGATGTCTGTGTTACGTGTGAACTTCAGAAGGAAATATCGCAGAGCCCCGACGGCGATCTGGGTCGCGATTGACTTCTTTTCTTCGAAT